>JAFGDK010000034.1 GCA_016932165.1 Anaerolineales bacterium | reverse complement strand
GGCCCCCTTCCCCAGCAACAAGGTAGTAAATGCGATCATGGTCTGATCAGGCCGTGGAAGGGGGTGGGTCGCTGGGAGGGGGCGAAGCCCACTCCCAACTCAAAGGCCCCTCCCCCGAAAAAACTGGCTGCTTTCCTTAAATCACCTTGTGGGGGGGGCGGGGTGGGGTGTTGCATAAATTCCTTATTCGATCTCACTATCTTATTCACTATTTCACCTTACTCAAAACAAGGTGGCAACTTGGGTTAATTTAATATTCCTATATCCTTATTCCTTAATCCCCCGGAGCCTCAGTGACTGATCACCGATTTCTAATTCTGACCCTCAGAGTAAGATTTATTCCCCCTAGTTCATCTTAATCCAGGGTATCTAGAAAACAGGATGAACCAAAGATTATTGGTAGATATAGGAGAGAAAATCTAATGGAAAAATTGATCACTGAGGATGTTGCCAGCCAGATTGCGGAAATTTTTGAAGAGCTGGTATCAGAAGTAAGAATTATCTTTTTTACCAAGGCACAAGCCTGCGAATACTGTGACGAGATTGACCAATTGATTGGTGAAGTGGCTGAATTGTCAGATTTGATCAGCCTAGAGGTGTTTGACATTGATGAAAACCAAGAATTGGCTGGGAAATACAATGTGCAGCACGCACCCACTCTGGTGATGCTTGCCCAGGATGGGGAAGAGCTGACCGATTACGGCGTAAGACTTTTAGGTGCACCGGCAGGTCACGAATTCACCACCTTGATCCATGATATTTTGTATATATCCAAGCGGAGCACAGACTTGAACGGTGAAACCCGTGAGTATCTGCACAATCTGACCGAACCATTGCTGCTGCAGGTGTTTGTGACCCCCACCTGTCCCTACTGCCCGCAGGCCGTTCTCCTAGCACACCAGATGGCGATGGAAAGCGAGCTGGTGCAAGCCGAGATGGTTGAAGCGACTGAATTCAGTGACCTGGCTGCCCGGCATATGGTCAGCGGGGTGCCGCAAACCACGGTAAACAATGGGCTGGCTCGGGTAGTCGGCGCTGTACCTGCTCCGGCATTGATCGAGCAGATCGAAAAAGCGCTGGCTGGAAAGTAACTACTGATCAGGAGGTTTTTTGATGGATGCTAAAGTAACCTGGAAAAAAGAAGGATTGCTGTTTGATGCCACCGCGGATACCGGCGGGACTGTCAGGCTGGCATCCAGCCTGGACGGCGATGCTGAGGGCTTCCGCCCGATGGAGTTGATGGCAATGAGCCTGGTTGGCTGCACCTCGATGGATGTGATGTCTATTTTGCAGAAGATGCGCCAGGATGTATCTGCCTTTGAGACCCGCGTGCATACCGAGAAAGTGGATGAACACCCTAAAGTATGGAACACAGCTGTGGTTGAGTATATCGTTACTGGCCGGAATATTGACCCCAAAGCGGTGGAACGGGCAATCCAACTTTCGAAAGAACGCTACTGCCCGGCCCAGGCGATGCTCGGCAAGGCAGTGGAGATCGAATTGAAGTACACGATCATCGAGGCGGAGTAGTTTTTAGCTCATAGAGAATGATTATAGACTTTTCATAGGGTCAGGTTCTGATTGTTAATTATCGAGAACCTGACCTTTTCTTGATTTAATTGCTTGAGGTCTTTAATCCCCCAAAGCCAGGCGTCTTTGCGGTGAAATAGACGCACTCCCCGACTGAAGCAGCCTCCCGACGGGATCACAACCTGATCAGACTTTCAACCCTGCCAGTCTCATTTAATTGAGACAATCTTCAGGGGAAAGGGCTGTAGAATGGTTTTATTCTCGGTTTTAGGGGGTGGGACTCGGCATCAAATCCTCCACCCGCCCATCCACATTTCCGGTAGCTGTGAGGATTGTATCCAGGGTGGCACATTCGCATGCGGTGATGGTTTTTTCAAAACGTACCAGTGAGCCTTCGTACAGGCGTTCGCCAGCCACGGCGCGCCACCCTTCCATCACAAAGGGTACCTCGCTGTCAGCGATAATCCATTCCCCGTTGTATTTGCGGGCAATATGCACATGCGTGCCTGTAGCTTCCCCTCCCTCGCAGGAAGGGTGCCCCAGCGGGTCTCCTGCCGAGACCAGGCTGCCTTCGGGGATCTGGTCTCGCGTTTCCACATGTAAATAAAAGAGCACCCAGCCGGTTCTCTCATCCCCATCTTTGTCCAGGTCAAGGATCACAATACCTGGTTCAGTGCGGGCGACCAGCCCATCAGCCATGGCGGTGGTCCAGGCATTGCTGACATAGCAGCCGCTGGTGTCTGCAGCGGGAGCAAAGTCGATCGCGGCAGCAGGGGCACCGTTACCCCAGGCGGTGTGCGGCCCACCGGTATAAGCCCAGGACTCGCCGGCGGGGTAAGGCAGGATAAAACCTGGCTGGGCTAAACTTCCAGGAATGTGGGGTTGGTCTCCTTGCCAGGGGTCTCCATACAGTTTTTGCCAGGTGCTGGCAAATCCCTCCGGGCTGATTGCATAGCGGTATTGCTCCACCGGCATAATCAGACTGAAAAAGCGCTGCAAAGAGACTGTGGCCGCATTTTGCCAGGGATCCGGTCGTTCCAGGGTGCCGTCGGATAGTTCCAGCTCCAGCAATTCCCCGGTGCGCCATTGATAATAGCCGATATTCAGCTGGTTTGCGGCCCAAAGCAGCTGGCGGTAATATCCCTTGCTCAATGGGCTGCGGAAGCGGAGAGGATAATCAATGGAAGATTCAGGCAGAGCAGGATAGCTGAGGGCATTTGCCAGATATTCTGAAACCGCCAGCAGCAAGCGCGGGCTGATCGAATAATTCTTGGCTACCAGATTGATAATTTCTGGACCGGATCGTTCTCTGCCCAGGGCATATTCCCGGTGATTATTGATCCAGCCTTGGGTATCGCCGGCGAAAGAGATTGTGTCAAAGTCAATAGCAGCCGGGCCATTTATAAACAGGCTGTCGGGGATGATCTTGAATGGTGTTCCCCAGAAGCTGCGGTAATAAATGGGGATTTGCAAGGGAAGACCGGGAGGCATCGTGCTGGCGCTCTGCGGGATGATTGGATTTGCCGCCAGGATTTCTTCAACGGTGGTATTGAAACGGGAAGCCAGGGCAGGGAGGGTGTCTCCCGTCTGGGCTGTATATTCAACCAGTTCGCCAGGCAGGTAGGTGGTTCTCTCAGGCAGCGGGGTGGGGGTGGGGCCTGGCAGTGTTGAGGTGGCGGGAGGAGCGAGATGAATTTCATCAACTGGGGGTGATTCAACCACAGGGATGGGGCGACAGCCTGCTACCAGAGCCAGGAGGAAACTGATCAGCACAATTTTCACCTTCATCAAGACCTGCTATCCATCCGGCGCAGCCACGAGACGCGTCACGCGGGAGGTAAATGCCCCTTTATCTGATGCGATGATGATTTGATCTCCTTTGGTCAGGCCGCCTTGATAGACCTCGTCGCCTGCCACAACTGTCCAGCCGCTGAGCACCATCGGCACCGGACCGGCAGCCAGTATCCACTCACCGTTATATTTACGCGCCATGTGAATATGGGTGCCGGTGGCACGACCGCCTTCACAGGAAGGTTTGCCGATCAGGTCTCCCTGTGTGACCCAATCCCCGACCTGAAGGCGGGGGTGGGGAATGAGATGCAGGTAGAACATCACCCATCCAGTCTGTTCATATCCGTCCCCATCCAGGTCGAGGATGAGTACACCGCTCTGATTGCGGATCACCATTCCGGTTGCGGTAGCCACTGCCCACAGTTCGGAAGGAGCGCAGCCGCCTGCCACGCTGCTGGGGGCAAAATCAATGGCAGCCTGCGGACCTTCGACTGTCCAGGCACCGTGCGGCCCGCCGGAATAGGCCCATGTATCCCCTTCCTGGAAGGGGAGGATCATTTCTGGCTGCTCAAGGCCGGCTGGCAGCAAAGGTTCGACGATCACAGCTCTATCCTTTGGGTCTCCAAACATGGCAATGTGCTGCTGGAGAAATCCAGTGTCTGGGTCAATCGCTTTGAACCAATCGTTTTTTTGCATGATTTGGGCGAAATAATACATCAGCCCTACCGTTCCCGCATTCAGATCCGGTGCTAGACGCAGGGTGCTGCCGTCCAGGAATTTAATTTCAGTTAATGTGCCGGCGCGCCATCCATAATAGCCGATGGAGATCTCCTTTGCTGCCCAATTCAACTGTGCAGAGAGAACAGTTTCATTGATTTGATTGTGACCCATCGGATAGGCTTCTTCTGAGAAGGAACCGGGGTGTCCCAACACCCAATGGCTGTTGAATTCCAACAGCGATAACAGCAGCTTGGGGTTGATCGAGTGGTTCAGAGCAGTGATCTCAACCACCTCAGCACCGGATTGGAACCCGTGGTAGGTCATATATTCGTTGTATTCACTCAGATGACCGCCTAAAGTATTCACATAGATCTCGGTGATGAAGTCTATTGTCGAAGGGGAGTAGACCACCTCACTATCCGGGAGGAGATGGATATTGGGTGTGGTCAGCAACAACCGTTGGGGGATCATCATCATCTGGCCGGGGGGGATGTAGCCCTCCTGGGGAATTTCTTTATCTGAGACGATCTCAAAGGGGTGGACGCTAAACCGGTTGGCCAAGGCTGCCAGGGTCTCTCCGGATTGGACAAAATACTGCATCGGCAGGGAATCGGCGGCAATCAGTGTGGAGGTGGGCAGTGGAGTGGGTGAGGGAGTAGGTGTGTTGAAAACCGGTGTGGCTGTTGCCAGGCGGGGATCGGGGGTTGCAGTCGGAGTGGGAGGCGGTGTTTGTGTTTCCGTTGGGCGGATGAAGTGGACCGTTGGCAGGATGGTCACCGCGGGTGTGAATTCTGCTGTCTCCGTCAGGCTGGCGGGGGTGATATAGCCGGTCCGGCAGACCATCGAGGTGAGAATTAGCACTCCGGTGACTGCGATGAAGCGGAGATAGTGGCGGATGAGTCTGTTACGGTCGTTCAATCTTGTTTTCTTCATTTTTGCATTGACAGGGGTAAATGATGTGCCCATTTTTCTCTAAATATCCACCATATAAGATGCCGTCATCGACCACGGTCCAGCCGTCCATTACGAACGGAATGCGGCTGTTGATGGCGACCCATTCCCCATTATACCGCCTTGCCAGGTGTACATGGGTGCCCGTAGAGACCCCGCCTTCGCAGGAAGCATGCCCGATGCGTTCCCCCGCCTTGAGGTAGGTGCCGGTTTCTACACGGTCTCGGGTCTCGATGTGCATATAAAACAGCACCCAGCCAGTCTCCTCGTGGCCGTCCCCATCCAGATCCTGGACAACTGCGCCGTCACCTGTGCGCACGATCAGCCCATCGGCCATGGCGACGACCCACTGGTCATTCTGGATGCAGCCAAGCTGTTCTTTGGGCGGTGCAAAGTCGACCGCGGACCAGGCAGAACCGCCGTCCCATCCGCCATGCGGGCCTCCGGTGAAGATCCAGCGCACGCCAGGCTCAAAGGGAAGCTGTAGTTCAGGCTGGACAAGACTTGCAGGTATCAGCGGCTCCACGCTCCAATCAAAGGGGTGGCCGTAAAGCTGGATGTAGGTCTGAATGAAACCATCTGTTGAGACTGTGTGCCGCCAGATTTCTTCTGTCTGAATCTGGGCAAAGAGATAATGCAGGGCGGCTGTCCCGGCATTGATCCGCGGGCTGGCAGGGATCAGTTTGCTGTCCGCAGTAGGGTAGCCAGCCAGGGCGTTGACCCGCCAGCGGTAAAACCCGCTGTTGAGCGTATTGGCGGCCCAGGCCAACTGGTAATACAACCCTTTGCGCCATTCATCCTCCAAGCCCATGGGATAGATTAATTGGCTAATCTCCGCTTCCGGGCGGGTTAACCAGCCGCTTTGATATTCCAGAATGGCTAACAGCAGCCTGGGGTTGACCGAGTAGTTGGCGGCCACCATCTTCACGATCTCAGGCCCGGTCATGAGGATATCGTTGATCTCTTCCTGGTATTGGTTGAGATATCCTCCTTTTGATCGGATATAGTCAATGATGTCGATTTTGGCGTTGTAGGGGCCGTTGACCAGTTCAGAATCCGGGATCAACTTCAGATCGGGCGCCGGATCTGTTGGGGAAGGCGGCGGGATGCGCAAGGCTTGCCCAACAGCAATCAGGTTTGGGTCTGTGATCCCGTTCTCGGCGATGATCGTGTCTACCGAGATGCCGTACCGCAAGGCGATGGTGCCCAAAGTGTCGGCATAACGGACGTAATAGGTTTCGTAGCTGGTGCGGAAGGGGGGCAGGGTGCGCTCAGGGTCTGGAGTAGGGGTGGGTACAAGCTCACCTGGTTCCCTCAGCACCGGCAAGAAACTGAAATCGGCATACGGACCTTCGGTGGGACGGGGAAAGAATTCGGCTGCATCCTGGTGGTTATTGAGGGTGGGGATAGAACCATTCCTGTCTCCGATGGTGGTGCGCGGCAGACTGCAGGCGAGGATACCCATCAAGATGGCAATCAGCAGTAAAAAGAGTCGGGCTATGGGGGTGATTTCAGCGGAATGATTGTTCATATCTACCGGTAAGTCTACATGCTAAGGGACTATTTTACCACTCAGACGGTGATCTGGTTTTTGGTTTGAGATACGGTAGCTAGTAGCCGGTAGTCAGTGGGCAGTTCTTGCAGTCTGGTTACTGATTACAGACTACTCTCAACTGAGAGTATAATATTCCAGAATCATTCACCCCATTGGAGGACCTATGCCTGAAACCTTAGTGGAATGTGTACCCAATTTCGCTGAAGGACGCCGGCCGGAAGTGGTGGCGCAGATTGTAGAAGCAGTGAAGCGAACCCCGGAGGTGATTCTGCTGGATCACAGTTCAGACCCGGATCACAACCGGTCTGTGCTTACCTATGTGGGGAGCATTGAGGGGGTGGAACAGGCGGCATTTGCGGCGATTGCCAAAGCCGCTGAGCTGATTGATATGGATGAACAGGAAGGCGAGCATCCCCGCATTGGGGCAACCGATGTGGTGCCTTTTATTCCGATCTCTGGGGCAACGATGGCCGACTGCGTAGCAATTGCCCAGCGCCTGGGCAAAAGGGTGGGAGAAGAGCTGAATATCCCGGTTTACCTGTATGAGCAGGCGGCCACCCGTCCGGAGCGGGAAAACCTGGCAACCCTGCGTAAAGGTGAATATGAAGGATTGAAGGCCGAGATCGGCAGCAACCCCGACCGGCAGCCAGATTTTGGCCCCAGCGAAATGGGTAAAGCGGGTGCGACCGTGATCGGCGCCCGTGCCTTTCTGGTGGCCTACAATGTGTACCTGGATACAGAAGATGTAGATGTAGCCAAAAAGATCGGCAAAGCGATCCGGCACAGCTCTGGCGGGATGCGGTATGTCAAGGGATTGGGTATGCTGGTTGACGGCAAGGCTCAGGTCTCAATGAATCTGACCAACTTCCGGCACACGCCGGTTTTCAGGGTGGTGGAGATGATCCGGCGAGAGGCTGCCCGTTATGGCGCCAATATTACCCACAGTGAGCTGATCGGATTGATCCCTCAGCAAGCTTTGATTGACGCCGCGGTATGGTATCTGCAGCTGGATGGCTTTTGTGATGATCAGATCCTGGAATACAAGATGAATGCGGAACTGGCAGCCCGTCAGGGAAAGACCGTGGAGGCAGTTGGTTTTTTGGATCAACTGGCGGCAGATACACCCACCCCTGGGGGAGGTTCGGCGGCGGCTTACAGTGGCGCAATGGCAGCCAGCCTGGTGGTGATGGTGGCACGATTGACCTTGGGCAAGAAAAAATATGAAGATTTTAATGCGCAGATGGAGGAAATTATCATCCAGGCAGAGTTGCTAAAAGAAAAATTGGCACAAGCTGTCATTCAGGATGCTGAGGCTTTTGAATCTGTCATGACTGCCTACCGGATGCCCAAGGACAGCGAAAGCCAAAAATCAGTGCGCGCCGAGGCGATTCGGGAAGCCACGCTACAGGCTGCCAGGGTTCCGCTGGAGGTAGCCGGGGATGCGGTTGGTGTGCTGGGGTTGGCTCAGCAGGTGGCGGAAAATGGAAATCTAAACGCAGTCACGGATGCCGGGTCGGCAGCGGCATTGGCCCGGGCTGCCCTGACCGGGGCGGGGATGAATGTGCGAATCAACCTAAGTGGGCTTGCGGAGCATCCCCCAGCGGCTGAGATGATTGCCAGGTTGAACCAGTTCCAGCAAATGGCTGACAAATATTTGGCTGCAATTGAAGAAGCCGTGGCCAGCCGTGCAAATCTGTTAGGGATCAATCTGTGAAACAACGGCTTGGTGTAGGTCTATGGTTAGTGATTGCGGTTGTGGTTGCGTCAGCGTGTGCGCCAACCACCTGGTTCCTGCCACCGACACCGACGATAGACCTGCCGGCAGCTTTGACGGCACTGGCGCCTTCTCCTGAGGTGGTCTGGCCGACGATGCCGATCAGTAACGTGCAGGAAACGGTTGTTACCCCTGCCCCGGAGGAAACTCAGCCAAATGCGCTGTACAAACTGTGGGTAGCGCCTTATCTGCCCGACGAGATCATGCAGGGTGTGGTTGTACCGGCAGCCATTGAGAGAGTTTCAGATCCAGGGCGGGCTGATCTGCTTCTGGACACAGGTTCTCAGGGGCAGCAGGTCTCTGCATTGGTGTATGCCCTGGCAGCGCCTTTTCCTACCCTGACAGATGAGATCAATTCGGAAAAATTAATCCAGGCCTGGCAGGGACAGGTGGAAGGTTATCTTGCGACTGGCAACCTGTATCTGACTGAACGCACCAGGACGGTTTTCTCACGTTTTTGGGGAGAACCGAAAGGGAGTTTTGTCCGGGTGGTGGCTGAGGATCAATTGGTATCTGCCGTGTGGGCGAATGCGCCAGCCTGGGCTTTGGTGCCATTTGAGGAATTGACCCCCAAGCTGAAAGTAATTGCGGTGGATGGTCAATCGCCGATTTGGAAGGATTTTGATCCCACAAATTATCGGCTAAGTGTGCCGGTAAGCCTGAATGGAGAACCTGCTGAGTTGGTTGACCAACTGGCCTCTGCGCTGGCAGAGGAGTTGCCGTCGATTTTAAACAGGGATGCAGGGAAATTAACAACCGTGGTGCTGACCGGGGTTACGGCGCTTGTCCGGGCGACCGCTTACCAGATGGAAGACAAAGGTGTATTGCACCCATCCGGTGAGATCGGACCTATGCTGCGAGAAGCGGATATCCTCCACATCAGCAATGAGGTGCCTTTTGCAGAAAGCTGCCCACCGCCAGAACCTGTCAATGATCGCTTGGTATTTTGCAGTGCAGATAAATACATGGAGCTGTTGGAGGATATTGGCACAGATGTGGTCGAACTGACCGGAGATCATTTCAATGATTGGGGAACCGAGGCAACCCTGCATACTTTTGATTTATACGATGCTGAAGGCTGGCAGTATTACGGCGGCGGCCGCACACCTGAACAGGGGCGGCTGCCGATCACCATGGAGCACAACGCCAACAAGATCGCCTTCATTGGCTGCAACGGCAAAGGCGGCTCCTATACCTCATCCGTGCGGGGGCTTCCGGGGGCGGTGGACTGCGATTTTGATCTTATTTCGAGTGAGATCGCCCGGTTGAAAGCTGAGGGTTACCTGGTGATAATGACCTTCCAGCACCAAGAAGTGTACTCATTCCGGCCCTCGCCTGAGATGATCGCAGATTTTCAATTCACTGCTGATGCTGGGGCAGATATTGTCTCCGGCAGTCAGGCTCACCAGTCCCATGGGCTGTCGTTCTATTCCGACAGCATGGTGATGTATGGTTTGGGGAATCTATTCTTTGACCAGTTGTTGATCAGCGAGAATACCTCAAGGGCAATCATCGCCCGGCATACCATCTACGATAGTCGGCACCTGAGCACAGAGATCATCGCTATCTATTTTGAGGACTTTTCTAAGCCGCTCTACCTGCTGGGGGAAGAACGGGATCGTTTCTTGCGGCAGATTTATTCAGCCAGCGATTGGGGGAACCTGGGTATCCCGGCGGGTTACACCCCCTAATAAACAACAATGCGGAACCTGTTTGATTTGTGGAATAAGATCAAGACCTCATTCAACTTAGACCGGTGGGATGGCTGGTGGGCTGGGTTGCGCCTGTCTCCCGGCTGGGTAAGCGGGCCGGCTGTCACCGTGGGCTTGCTGGTTTTGATTTTGGCAGGCTACTATGGTGTGGATGCTCACAGTGGTTACGGCTTGCTGGTAGATCTGGTAATTCCGGCGGCACTGGCGGCGCTTGCCTATTTGCTTGCACTTGCGTTGGGCAGCTGGTTGCTGCGAATGCTGCTCAGGCTGCCGCTGATCCTGTGGGCAGCTGTCATCGCTGGGGTGGTGATCGGGCTGCAGGTGTGGGGAGACCGCACCTGGCTGCATTGGCTCTTCAATCTTGGGCTGGTGTTGGGGGCGGTGCTGGTCGGGATTGGAGTTCCCGGTATTCTCCGGGAATGGGGTTCAGCGCCCTTGCGCAAGCAGATCATGCTGGGATTATTTACCGCCATCGGCGTGGGTATCCTGGCTGTTGAGGGGTATTATATTTTCTCTCCAGGCAGTGAAGCGGCTAAATTACCTGTTGAGATCAAGCTGGGAAAGCCGCAGATCAGCGGGCCCGATCCTTCGCTGCCCGGCGCTTATCCGGTCGGCTATCTGACCTACGGCAGCGGTACCGATCGGCAACGTGAAGAGTTTGCCGCAGATGTGGATCTGGTAACTGAGACGGTGGATGCTTCTCCTTATGTGACCTATTCCGATTGGAACGGGCGCTTACGCAAATTCTTCTTTGGTTTTGATGAAAGCGCTTTTCCCCTAAATGGGCGCGTCTGGTATCCCCAGGGGATGGGGCCGTTTCCGCTGGTGTTGATCGTGCATGGCAATCACAACCTGGCTGATTTTTCAGATCCGGGTTATGCCTACCTGGGGGAACTGCTTGCCAGCCGGGGATTTATTGTTGTCTCAGTGGACCAGAATTTTCTTAATGGAGGAATTCCAGGAAAATCCAGTGGAGAGAATGACGCACGTGCCTGGATGCTGCTGGAACATCTTGCCGTGTGGGAGGGGTGGCACCTGGACCCGGAATCGCCATTCTACCAGCAGGTTGACCTTGAAAAGATTGCCTTGATCGGACATTCCCGCGGGGGAGAAGCGGCAGCATTGGCAGCTACTTTCAACCAGCTATCCCGTTATCCCAACAATGCCCACATCCGCTGGGAGTATGATTATGGGATCAAAGCAGTGGTGGCGATTGCACCGGTGGACCAGCAGTGGCTGCCGGCAGACCATCCCAACCCGCTGGTGGACACCAGCTATCTGGTTCTGCAAGGATCCCACGATGCAGACCTGTATTATTTTGACGGGATTGGGCAGTACCAGCGAACCTCTTTCGCAGATTCGGAAAGTGGCGCATTCAAATCGGCGGTGTACCTCTACCGCGCCAATCACAGCCAATTCAACACCACCTGGGGAGCACAAGATTACCCCGGTGTGCGAGGCGTTTTCCTTAACCGGAGAGCGCTGTTGACATCTGAAGAACAGCAACAGGCAGCAAAAGTGTTGATTAGCGGCTTCCTTGAATCTGTGCTTCACGACCAAATGATCTATCGGGAAATGTATGAAGATTACCGCGCGGCTGGAAACTGGCTGCCACAGACTGGATACATTACACGCTATGAGGATTACGGGGTTAAATTGGTGGCGGATTTTGAGGATGACCTTGATCCGGTTACGCTTTCATATCCCGGGGCAAGAGCGGTGGCCGCTGGGCTTTCCACCTGGAGCGAAAGAGCCCCGCGCTTCAGAAGCGGGAACCGGCAGGACAATCATGCCGCTTACCTGGGTTGGCGTTCTTTAGAGGGCTATTATGCCATTGAACTGCCACCCAGCTTTGACTGGCCGCTCTCGCCCAAAAGTAAATTGGTATTTCTTGTGGCGGATGGGCGGAGTGGAGATGAAGTGGATCACGGGTTGGATTTCAGTGTGGTATTGACTGACTTGCATGGAGAGCGAGCCGTGATCCGGTTATCGCAGATTTTGCCGCTCCAAACCCAGTTCCCGGCGGAAATTAGCCGGATCGCGTTGTGGAATGAAGAATATTATGAGAATGAAAGCGAGCCGGTGTTCCAGGGTTATAGGATCCCTCTGCAAGATTTTCTAGAGGAAAACCCTTCATTGTCGCTGACAGGAATCAAGCAGATTCGGTTTGTATTTGATGATCCGGTGGATGGCAAGATCTATCTGGATGAGATTGGGTTTGATCTCGATTAGTATGGGGTGTTTTGATGGCCGTTTTGCTGCTCAAGGATTTATCGATAGGGTCTTTTAAGATGATTGGGTATAATCAGGATAAGTTCATTGAAGATGGAATTAAAGGAGCAGGGTATGCCTGAGCGAGATAACTTGTTGGCGTTGGACAAGGAAACCCTTGTCGATCTGTTGGAGGACGCAGCCAAGAACTGGCTGGCGCATGATGGCCTATGGTTCCAAGCAGTCGAGAAAGAATTTGGTATGGAAGCCGCCCTTAAGATGGACCAGCGGGCTTGGAAAATCTTTACCCAATTGGAAGCGAAACGGATCATGAGGCGTTTAAACCTCCAACCGGGTGGCGGGATTGATGCTCTGGATCAAGCCTTGCGGTACCGGCTGTATGCCCGGATCAATGAACAAGAAATCTATCGTTCTGCCCCGGATGTGCTCAGGTTCGAAATGAAAGAGTGCCGGGTACAGGTAGCCCGGGAGCGCAAAGGCCTGCCGGATTTCCCATGCAAATCGGTTGGGATGGTGGAATACGCCTTCTTTGCCCACACGATAGACCCCCGGATCAAAACCGAGGTGATCTTCTGCCCCCCGGATATTCGTCCCGAAGGCTGTTACTGCACCTGGCAGTTCAGCTTGCTGGCAGATCCGATCGCCCCGGAAGATGTGCTCCCGGACGGGTCGATCTATGGGTGAGCCATCGCGATAAGGAAAGATTTATTTAAATATGACAGACCCCAGATTCGGCATGATGGGGGAAGGGTGTTGAATCAACAGGGTTGTTTCAAGCGGTGATCTTTGTCTCCTATGTAAAAAAGAGAATATTAGAAGTGTTTCGCCTGGTTTGAGCGGTTGAATTCTTTTAGATAGGTTCAGGGGCAAATCCCCGGCTCATCACCGCTGGCTTTGAAGCCATAAGGCCAACGGCAGGTATTATCCACCAGAGCCAACCCATTCAGCGGATATTCGTTTGCATCCAGGATAGGGGAGCCGGCCTGTTCAAGCGTGAAGTAATCATTGTAATCAAACCAGGCTGGTTCTCTCGGTCCGGCATCCGTCCAGGCGCTCCAGAGGAACCTTTTGGCGTTATCAATCAAGGAAAGCTTAAACGCGATCTGGATATGGTTCCCTTTCTCCGGGGAACGCCGGATCCAGGCCAAATCAGGATCATTGGCACCTACTCCTGAGTCGAACAAACGGGTCTCGTACCCATTGGAGGAGATACCGTTGTTGGATGTAATCGGAGATGGACCGCCGACATTATCATCACTATCTTCATAGACCTGCACGCCAGAAACCGTCCACTCGCTGTCTGGAGGAACCAGGCCGTAGATCAGCCAGTCCCCCCGCCCGTCCATGTCAACATCCAACTCCACGCCGTAGTAAACCTCTGCACCCTGGGGAGGGGTTTCCTCAACGCCGATTGAAACGTAAATGAAAGTTTTTTGAGAACTGATCTCCACGCGGTTAATATCCACATAGCCGACATAAGACATTCCCTGGGAGGTAAAGGGGCGTTCGAAAGGCATATTAAGGAAATCATCGGCAGTAGCCCGGCCCTCATTGGCATACAGCAGTGAGGATGAATCCAGATACCATGAAATGTTTCCCGGTTCTTCCGGGATTATGGAGTGCACCACTAATGCGGTAGTTGGGGTTGGAGGAGTAGTTGGCTGGATAATTTCAAGCGTAGGTGTTGGTGACTCTTCTGGTGCATCTGTCACAGTTGGTTCTGGAAGCACTACGGCTTGTGTGGGCGCAGTAGTTTGCTCAACCCTGGTTGGGGGGATATCAGCGCTTCCCTGAGCATCCAGATTGATAAAGACGGTTACCAAACCTGTAATGGCGACAACCAGACCTGAAAGGGTTGTCAGGATGCCTGGAAGGGTAGACCAAAAAGATTGTTTTTTATCTGCTGATTGTTCGTTGTTCATATTTCTTCCTATCAATTATTAATAAGTATGCCTTTTAATAGGCTGATTTCATTCACAACTTGATTGTTAGTTGTGAGACTTCTCTACAACGGTAATATTGCGGACATTGGTTGGGTTGAGGGCAGCAACAAATACTATAACCCTGAAATTTTACCAGAGTTTCTGGTTACCTGCCGGAGGACAAGTTCCCAGGGTGTAATCAATTATTGATGATATTGACTGATGGCAAAGAAGTTTCAACCCCATCTCCAGACCGCTTCCCCAGCTACAGGTAGGGAAAGGCAGTCTTGGTTGATGCAAGCCAGGGAAGGGGATCAGAAGTGCGAGGAGGCAGCGCTTCCTCACACGATTAACCCGCCCGGTAGAGGCTGGGGTGGGTTTGAGGAAAACAAGGGTGGTATTTGGATGGAAAAAATCAGATCAACGATCGATTGTGACTGGATTCTTGAGAATTTGATTGCACCCAATTGCCAGATATTACTGGTATAAACCGGGAGCGTGCAAGGGAGAGAGCTGCTTGGCCTGAAGGATTGAATTAAAAGCTAACTAGGGGAATAGATTGTTACAGTTGGCTATCTATCCCCCCTCAATAGAGCAGTTAGTTTTAAAAATGGAAAGTGCAGAAATTGATCCAAGTAATCTCTACTTAAGACTGAGACTGGCGTACACCTCGCCGAAATCTTCCTCACCGGTAGGGATGAAGCCCAGTTTCTTGTAGAATCCTTCCGGGCTGCCGGGACCCAGTCCGTAGCTGAGGGTCAGTTCCTGCGCGTTCGGCAAGCCGCGCACATATTCGATCACCGCTTCCATCGCTTTGCGCCCATACCCACGGCTGTGGAAAGGTTCTCCAATCATCAATCGCCAGACCATGTACTTGCCTGCTTTTTTATCCATGTGGAGCATCACAAACCCTACAAGGGCGTTTCCGGCGTAGATTGCCCGGTACCAGGCATTTTTTGAGAAAGTTGCCTCAGCAAGTGAGTTAGCGTTGGGGGCTACGTAATATTTCTTCGGCTCGCTGAGCGTATCACTCAGGAACAGCACGTAGTAAACGGTGTTTCCGGTGATTTCTTTCAGGGTGATGATGCTGTCGTCATTGTTGAAGTGGGCTGCCAGCAAAGGCGTTAGAACCTCGATGGCGGCAACTGCATTTTGCCCTATTTCTCCTCGATCGGCAGCCCACTTCTTGGAGAGGTCGAGATAGATCTCCCAGCAAAACGTTTCGGGGGTTTCTTTCGCGCAGACTTCATCCACCAGCCACCAGATGCATAGGCTCATATAGCCCGGGTTAATGGTATTGGGTTGTAAGGGCAAGGCGGCTAATTCGTCCAGGTATGCCAGCAGCGCATCTTTGAGCGCTTCACTCAGGTTAGCTTCCTTCACCTGGGCTCGATAATTATCCCAATTTACATCAAGTTTCAAAATTGCCCTCCATGAAATAACTGCTTCCTATATTGAGAATCAGGAAAGGTAGTGGATATGTCAATAAATTGTGATCAGATCTTTGAGTTTTTGGTAGGTTGCCTCACCGATGCCGCTTACCTCCATCAGCTGCTCCGGGTGAGTAAAGGGTCCGTTTTCGTTGCGGTAGTCAATAATCGCCTGGGCTTTGGTCTCGCCGATGCCCGGCAGAGCGGTGAGGGTGTTCTTGTCGGCTGTGTTGATATTAATCGGGAAACCGGAACCGTAAGCGGTGGTATCGGAGGCAGTGATATCATCCTGGCTGATCCCAGCCGCGGGTGGACGGAGGGGAACCAGCACCTTGGTTCCGTCTGAGAGAGGTGCAGCCATGTTCAATGACTCTGAATACGCCTCATTGAGCAACCCGCCGGCGGCTTCGATTGCATCCTCGACACGACTGCCGGCGGGCAGTTCGTAGACACCAGGAAGGGCTACCGCGCCATCCACATCCACAGTGATGCCGGCTTCAGGCGGTGCTTCAGGGAGGGTGATGGTTTGTCCTCTCGGCTGACGGCTAGCGAGCAGCACTGCGCCGATCAGGATCGCGGTCCCCAGGATGCTGAGAAGTATCGTCTGCCAGAGGGAGGTTTTCTTATCCATCCTGGTTCTATTCTACAATAAATCTGCCTGATTTTTGTCATTCGTCGCAAAGCCCAGTATAATTTGCGGAAGTTTGTGATTGGGAAGATGGAGTAGAGATGACAGGTACGATTGTGAACATCATTCTGGTGCTGATTGGCGGCGGGATTGGGCTGTTTTTCGGCAACCGCCTGCCGGAGCGGGTCAAGCATACTGTGATGGCCATTTTGGGCCTGTTTACCTTTATGATCGGCATCCAGATGTTCCTTGGTACGCAAAACCCAATTACAGTATTGCTGGCGATGTTGGTTGGCGGTTTGCTCGGCGAGTGGTGGCAGATCGAGGAGGGGCTGGTGCGGTTCTCTGCCTTGATGGAGAAACGATTTGCCAGAGGGGATGGCAGCACCGAGACCAACTTTGTGGTCGGGATGACGACAGCCTCTCTGCTGTTCATCATCGGTCCGATGGCGATCCTAGGTTCGATCCAGGACGGCCTGAGCGGTGATTTTACCCTTTTGCTGATCAAATCGATCCTGGACTTTTTTGCCGCCATGGCATTTGCGTCCACATTGGGGGTGGGTGTCTTGTTTTCGATCATTCCGCTGCTGGTTTACCAGGGTGGGATTACCCTTCTTGCCGGGACAGCCGATGCATTCCTGTCCGAAGCAATGGTTACTGAAATGACAGCCGCCGGGGGGGTGATTTTGGCAGCCCTGGCGATCAGCAGCTTGCTGGAGATTAAAAAAATCCGGGTGGGGAACCTGCTACCGGCGCTGCTAGTGGCACCTTTGATTACCCCGCTGCTGGCGGCTTTGCTCGGCTCACTCGGATGGGGAAATTAGGGGCAGGTGACATGCGTGTGCTCATTCCGCACCAGACTTGTTTTTTCTGCGTTCCAGCAGGGATTGAATCCGGGCGTTCTTCTCTCTCGTCAGGGGGTTGAACCAGGCAATCAGGGCAGAGAGCAGCAACAATCCCCCGCCTACCACCGAAATCAGGATTCGGATAGTGAGCAAAGCACTCTCGGGCTGCTGGTAGAAGGTCGAGTCTATGGGCGGGTTCTGGTACCCGGAAAGTCCCAACAGCTGTAACACAAAAAAGATTACCAAAGCAGTGGCGAGCTTGCGCAGGAAGGCGCGCGCACCATAATAGATGCCTTCCTGACGCTGCCGGGCGCGCAGTTCATCCCACTCGATAATATCCGGGAACATGGCGTCTGGCAGCACATAGGCTGAGGCAACGCCGAAGCCTGCCAGAGCTCCCAGTACCAGCAGCAAATCGATTTGACCTGGTTGGACGAAGAAGATTGCCAGAAGTACAGATGCCAGGACCAGCATCCCGGCAGTATAGGCATGCTGCTTGTTTCGCCGTTTTGATAGCCACATCCAAAAGGGCACGGAAATCATCGTCACCAGCATCAAGGCGCCAAAGAAGGCAGACTCGAGGGCTAGATCAACCCCAAAGAGGTGCGCCTTGACCAGCATGTCACCCTCGGCAATCCAATAGAGCAGATAGAAGGGAAAGACGACCGCCACCATGTCGAGGATCGTCCAGTTGAGCAGGAAGATACCAGCCACAAAGCGGAAAGGGATATTACGCCAGGCCAGTTTGAGCATCTTGGGGATGGACATCTCCTCAGTTATGGGGATTGTATGCCTCTCGCGGACTGAGAAAAAGACCACCAGAAACATCAATGCGCTGAGTACTCCTAACACGGTTGCGGTTTGAATTACCCCACGGCTTGAGGGAAACCCGGCTTCGATCGCCGCGTCAACGAGCATTGGTGTAGCGATGACTACCGAAAGTGACCCGATCAACTGAAAGGCTGTCTTAAAACCAGCCAGGGAGGTGCGTTCATCATAATCCCGGGTCAGGTCCGGGATCAGCGAGAGATAAGGGACCGAGAGCAGGGTTCCGAAGGTATCGACCAGCATGAATGCCACGGTGACATACACGGTCAGGGCGATCTCGCTTTCCCAGTTCGGCGCTGTCCACAACAAAACTGAGGTGATCCCGAATGGGATCGAGAAGAACAGCAAGAACGGCCGCCGCCGTCCCCAACGCGTTTGCACCCGATCTGAGAACATCCCCACCAGCGGGTCGTTGATCGAATCCCAGATCAGCCCGATCATGGCGCCAAGCGAAGCCAACTGCGGGTCGAGTCCCACTGTGTCGGTCAGGTAGATCACATAGAACAGCGAGCGCATCATCCCAATCGAGGAAGGGCCGAACTCGCCTGCGCCAAAGGCAAGCTTGAACCAGAACGACAATTGCGTGGGTTTGGATTCAGTCATCAGCGTTCATTTTAGCACCGTGTAGTTGATTGGTTGTGGCATACGATATGATTGATTAACCATTGATTGATATAAAAGTTCTGATTTATGGATTTTATAACAACATGGTACAACAAAATTGTATCCAGCCATATTTTTCATTTTTTGGGGCTATATGCCCTTGACATTGACGTAACGTAAAGGTTTATAATTTGGCCATTGAGGTGCCTTGATGAGATACACAATTAAACAAATCGCTGATCTGGCAGGTGTGACCACCCGCACGCTGCGCTATTATGACCAGATCGGGCTGCTTAGCCCTCCCCAGACCGGCGGCAACGGCTATCGTTACTACGACCGGGGCAGTTTGCTCCAGTTACAGCAGATCCTGTTTTTCAGGGAGCTGGATGTCCCTCTGAAGGAGATCGAGATGATCCTCAGCAGGCCGGATTTCGACCTCCGCCAGGCATTGGAGCAGCACCGCCAAGCGCTCGAAGTCCAGGTCGCCAAGTTGAATACCCTGATCGAGACTGTAGACCAGACGATAGCCGCCATTGAAGGAGAATGGACCATGAACGATAAAGATTATTTTGAAGGGTTTGATGAATTTAAATATGATGAGGAAGCCCGCCAGCGCTGGGGCGATACCGACATGTATGTTCAATCGATGAGACGCTGGAAGCGGTTAACGGAAGAGCAAAAAGAAGCCATCAAGCAGAAGGGTGGGGAGATCACCCTCCGGATGGTGGGAACCGATCCTTCCCTCAAACCGGATGACCCCACTGTGCAGACCGAAGTTGGCGAGTACTTTGCCTATCTGAATGAGAATTTCTATACCTGCGAACCAGAGTTCCTGCGCAACCTGGGGGATATGTGGGTGGAGGATCCGCGCTTTGCGGTGAACTATGAGTGTATCCGCGAGGGCGGCGCCGAGTTTGTCCGTCAAGCGGTGCATGTGTGGGTGGAAAATCAGGCAAAGAGTATATAGGCATCGGGTGATGATGGGTAACCATCAGGATAACAACCCCTAAATCGTTTATTGGGAAAAGGAAATCCTGAAGGCTTTATGCCCTCAGGTCTTTCCATGTTGTGCAATCAGGAATTCTTTCTTTGGAGATATTTCCTGCTGTGGCATTAGAATTTTTGTAAGAATAGATCTTCCCATAGATTCTTGGGGTTGATCCACTTTCAATTGTCTCAATCCGATCTCCCCAAATCACCACTCATGAATCATTGTCTTCTTCTGCCATACCGGCCAGGCGGCGCAGCTTGAGCCGCACCTCGCGGAACTGGATCTCGGAGATGCCCAGCTTCTGGCGGATCTTGTTGGGATCCATGCCGCTGTTGAGATCATTCAGGGCGCAGGTCCAGCGGCACATCAGGAAGGATAGCTGTTCCGCCAAGCGGATTTCCTCGCCAATATCCTGAAGCAGGTATTCCAGCCGCCGCGGCGACCAGGGGAACAGTTTTTCGCTCAGATCGTATGCCCTGGCGTATTGATGATAGGCGGCAATCCATTCCTCGGTGAGATCGATCTTGCGTTCCTTGTAGCGGTATTTGGGGTTGGCATAGCGCACAAATAGGATCGGTCCGGTGGGGGTATCCAGGTCAATATGCCGGGTGGTCAGGGTGAGCAGTTCACCTTTTTTGATCCCGGTATCCAGCAAGAGCTTGAGCAGAACGTAGTAGCGCAGGTCGGGCTTTTCGGCGTTCCGTTGCGCATCAGCGGCTTTGAGGGCGGCTTGCATCTCATCCGGCGTCATCACGGCTGGCAGCGGGCTGCGGACAGATTTCTGCACCACTTTCTCCGCTGGGTTGACCAGGATCGCGCCGTACTGTGACAGCCATCGGAAAAAAGATTTGAGTGATGTGATCCGGCGGGAAAGTGTTTTCGGGCTGCACGGCACTCCGCGCCGGAACTGCATCCAGTCCAGAAAGCTATTTAACTCACGGGTGGATATTGAACCGATCTTTTGATCAGGCGGGAGATAGGAAGCCAATAGGTTAAGGTCTCCCAGGAAGGCTTTTATCGTGTGGGTGGAACTTCCCTGGTCTTCCAGATAGGATTTCCAGCTGGTCAATGCCAGGCTGAGCGGTGTTTGGGCATTGATCAGGGTGGCGGGTTTAGATTCAGACATCATGCACCTCGTCTTTTGATTGCGAGGGAGCATATCTTTCCAGAATTTCACTCCCGCGGCAATCTCGATATAGTTTCGTATAGCCAATTTATACAGGGAAGGATTATTTCGCGCAACTCAAACGGGAGAGAAATCTATTCTGGTTTACAATGGTTGGGTACCAATAATTGTGGTCAGGTTTGCCCACATCTGAACCTTTGGGGAGTGGCTGATCATGGAACCAGAATTCAATACTTATCGCTCAGAGAAATTTCCGATTATCTTTTCATACCCTTCTTATGCCAGATACAAAATTTATCATCAGACCAAGCACTCAAAACAAGTTATGGTCAAAGAGGAAAAGGAAAGGTATGGCAAAAATGAATCCGGGAAAACGGTCTTTATCTATCCGAAGTTGTGTATCACAGTCTTAAGAGTTTATGTGCCAGGATATCAAACAAAAGAAAGAAAGGCATATTTCATGTCTTTTGATGATTATCTAAATAAACTGATTGATCTAAAACATAAGAAGTTGGCGTTCCCAGAGATGATTATCGAAAACATCACGATAGCGAATTTTTGGGAAGGCGTTAAAACAATTTATCGCCATCCGAACAATGTCTACTGGCGTACCGAAATATATCTGATGGAAATTGAAGACGATACGAATATCGTAAACATCATGTATAGACATATTGGGGATAAAAGGTCTGATGAAGAGTTGGGGGTGATCTTGGGGAGTCTCGAACAAATTACCTGACAGAGGTTCGAGAGAGATCACCTCTCCAGTTCCCGCGGGTCAAAGCAGGGATCAAAGTCATCGCCGAGGATCAGAAGGAGATCGTAGGGCAGGCTGTCATCGGGGACGCTGGCGAAAAACTCTGGCTGGATGCCAAAAAGCGCTTGCAGTTCTGCAGCCTGGCCGTGATCCTCACTGCGAAAGTCGAACAGGCGGGTTTCGGTATAATCGGCACGGTCTGCTGCCCCAATCTGGGAGATGTAACCGGCGTAATTGAGCCTTTCAGCGGCCAGCTGGTCCAGATCGGCTGTACTGGTGCCGTTCCAAACTTCCACGACCACTTCCTGGCGCTGTTCATCTTCCACCGGAGGCGGGCCCATCGCTTCAGCTACCAAGGCATACACGGCTGGGAGGTTGGGGACATGCATCACCTGGCCGTAAGGGTTCGTCCAGCGGGTGAGGACATTATTTGCCAAGTAGTAGCTCCTGATGTGGGCTGAATCTAGATAGGCGATTTGTGGAGCAAGCTTAAGGGCATCAAACAGGGTGAAGTCGGTGACCACGGAACTGGAAAGCTGGCCGTACAGGGTGGGGATCTGCTTGATCCAGCCAAAGCGGAGCGCCTGGCTGTAGATCGCCCGGATGATCTCCTGCTGGCGGCGGTTGCGGTCGAAATCGTTGGATTTTAGCCGGGAACGGGCGTACCACAGGGCCAGTTCGCCGTCCATCTCCACCACGCCGCTGGGGACGGTGTATAGGCTCCAGTTGTCCGCGTCTTCCGGGTCCAGGTGGGGGGCGATCAGCCGGTAGTCGGTGTAGGGGCAGACCACCGGTACCTCCAATCTGCCCAGGGAGTTAATGATCTCCTCAAACTGGCCGAAATCTACCAGCATGTAGCGATCAATCTCGATGCCGAAGTTGTACAGCAGGGTATCCTTGACCAGCGCTGGTCCCAGGCCGGGGTAGTAGCTCTCCTGGCCGTGCTGGTAGGCTTTGTTGACCTTTTCCATCTGCCAACCAGGGATGTAGGCCACCGTGGTGCGGGGAATGGAGAGCAGGGTGACGGTGTTGTATTTCGGCTGGAAGCTGACCACCAGGATCACATCGGTGGCGAAGGTCACATCCCGCCGGTCGGAGCCGAGGAGGACCACGTTGAAATCCTCGGGGTTGTGCTGAACGGGCGCGGGATCGGGTACTGGGGTGATCAACGGGCCGGGGGTGCCGAAGTAAGGCTTAGGCCAGTTCACCGGGGTGGGGGTTGGCCAGGGAGTTGGGGTCAGCGTGGCTGTCGGGGTTGGACCGCTGGGGGTGCGGTTGGGGTCAGGTGTGCCGAAAAGCGGATTGGGGGTGGGGAAATTCTCAAGGGTGGGGTTTTGGCCGCGCCCGGAGAGAGAGCATGCCAGCGAGAGGGCCAGGATCATGCTGAGGAAGAAGATCAGGCGCGAATGGGTTTTGGGCATATTCTAATGATAATGGGGAATTGGGCTGTTGGGTAGAAAATTGGCAGATAGTTGTCCGGTCGTTGGTCGAATACTCTAACCTTTTTGCGTTTTGCTCTTGACTATTGGATTATCTGACCGTTGATTAAGGACTAGCCGGTTATCAAACAATTATATCAAGCCAACCCGATCACTCCACCCCCAGGGCAGTGACCAGCAAAGTCTGAATCGCCTCCTGGTTGGGGAGCAGCACCGCAGATCCGGACGGGGTCCTCCAGTGGGTAACCAGGCTTTCATCGACCACGTAGGTGCCATAATCGCCGTTGAACAATTCATCAGCCAGGGGCAGGAAGGGAGTCACCTCAGCCAGAGGCAGGTTGGTTTCAATGATCCCCTGGAACTGGTTGTACAGGGTGGGGAATTTGGTCACCACGTCAAAACTGAGCAGGCGGCGCACCAGGGCAGTGACGACTTCCTGTTGGCGGCGTGCCCGGTCGAAGTCGCTTGTGGTGTAGCGGGAGCGGACATACCACAGGGTTGTCTCTCCGTTCATGTTTACCGAGCCCGGATAAACCGTATAGGTGCCGTATCCGGTGCGCTGGTCGGAAAGGGTGCGCCCGACCTGTACGTTGATCCCACCAAGGGTATCGATCAGGTTTTTAAAACTCCAGAAGTTGATCAAACCGTAATAATCTGGCCTGACGCCGAAGTTATATTCCAGCGTATCTGCCAGCAGGGCAAAACCGCCGCGCGCCATGGCGGAGTTGATCCGGTCGGAATACAGGCCGGGCAGGTAAACATATAAATCCCGCGGGAAGGAAACCATATTCACGGTTTGGGATTCGGTGTTGATCGAGACCAGCATGATCACGTCGGTGCGGAAGCCGCCTTCGTAGGGGCGCTGGTCTGAACCCAGGAGGAGGAAATTGACCTGGTTGTGGGGCAGCTTCAATGGCTCGGCTGGCTGATTGCTGTTATTGCTGTTCTCAGGAAGGATAGTGGTCCAGTCGGTCGGGGGGCGTCCGTCTGGGGTGGCGGTGGGGAATACCGGCCCGTTCTGAGTGGGGGTTGGATCGACTGGCATGAATACATTCTCCAACCCGAGATTGTTCAGGTCGGCGGCCAAAAGTTTGGTCAAGGGAGTAGGTGTGGGAATCAGCTGGTTTGTGTGCAGAGGAATATCGCTGCCACAGCTCACAAGAAGCAGGAGCAAACCTGTTAATAGGGCAATCAGTAGGGTGTGAGCTTTTACATTCATGCGGTTGGCTGCGGTGAAAACCAACTCAAGGGGTAGTGTAGTTCACGGTGATGGTATGCGGGGATGGCAACATTGTCCAGGTATTGGTAGTAGAGGTAGAATTGTCATCATCGGTGCCAGTCCAGCTAACTACAGTACCGCCAGAGGCTGTAAGTGTAATCGCTTCTCCAGCCGTAAATTCACCATCCGCGCACCCTGTAGATTTCGTTGGGGATGCTGTTGGGTCTGCCCCGGTACCGGTATGATTCAACGTGAGTGCGAAGCAGACAGGCGGGATGAGCTTGTAGGTCACCGAAACGGATGCAGCCGAGGCTGGCATGGTCAGCTTGTTGGTGCCTCCATCTGTGCCGGTCCAGGCGTCCACAGTGTAACCGGGATCTGGGTCAGCAGTAAAGGTGATTGTTTCTCCAGTAATATATTCCCCCGTGTTGCAGCCCGTTGATTTGCTCTTATCCGGGATTGGGTTGCCTCCATTATCACCGCTTGAAAGGGACAGTGGGTAGCAGATGCCGACATAGACGGGCTTTGCGAGATGATCTTTGGCCGGCATTTCAACCTTATTGGTGGCGGCGGTTGAGCTGTCATTGATCGTGCCGACCCAGCTGCCGACTTCCCAACCGGCGGCAGGAGACGCTGTCAGGGTGATGATCTCGCCCGCCTTGTACTTCCCGGTGGGGCAGCCATCAGAATTGGGGATGTTTGCAACGGCGTCAGCGCCCTCGCCGAGGTGAGAGAGTGTCAGCGTGTAGCACTCATCTGCCGGTTTAGGCGTTTGGGTGGCTGCCGGTTTGGGTGTCTTGGTGGGGGTCAGGGTGGGATTGTTGGGGACCCACAGGATTTGTCCGGTGATGATCTGATTGGATGTCAGGCAGTTGCTATATATAAGTGTGTCAACATCGGTCTGGAACAGCAGAGAAATGCTGAACAGGGTATCTCCCGATTGAATTTTGTAATCGACCCATCCGGTGGGTTTGGTACATATGCTGTCGTCAGGTGTCACCGTAGGGATGACCGTTTGAGTAATCTCAGGGGTATCTGTGCTGGTTGCCTCTTGTGTGTCTTCCAAGGGGCTGGGGGTTTCTATCTTTTCGGTGGGCTGAATGCTGGGGGGCTGTTCTTCTTTGGTGGGCAGCAGAATAGATGTTGATGTGGGTGTATCTGGCAGATTGGTTTTGGTGGGACCAAATGCAGTGAATCCGGTCTCAGCCAGGGCAGTAAAAAGGGCGCCAAAAACCAGCAATAAGGAGAATGCGGCAATCACCCCGGCGGTCAGTTTTCCAGAATCCCTCATCGAATTATCCTTCAAGTGGTGAGATGGTGGGTGAGGAAACCGGAAGGAGTACACTAAAGGTTGATCCGGTGCCTTCCTCACTCTCTACCCAAATTCGCCCGCCCAGGGCTTCTGTCAGGGTCTTGGCAATTGAGAGGCCAACACCGGTATCGCCGACCCCTTCAATCAAGGGGTTATCCGCGCGGTAGAGCCTGGAGAACACCCGGGGAAGTTCTGGTTTGGGGATCCCGCCGCCGGTGTCGGTGACAGAGAGCAGGATGACATCATCCTCGGTTTTATCATACATCTGTGCTTTGAGCATGATTTCACCCTTGACCGGTGTGGCTGCACCGGCATTTTGCATCAGATTGAGCAAAATTTGCTGCAGGGCATCTTTGTCGGTGTGCATTTTAGGGAGATCGGGAAAAATATCCACCCGCAGAGAGATTTCTTTCTCCCTGAACTGGCCGCTGGTGGTATCAATGGCGGTGTCGATGATCTCTACCAGCTCGATGGGCTGAACCGTGAACAGGTATTTTCCAGAGTCAAGAGTGGAGACCTGAATGAGATCATCAATCAACTGGTGCATCCTCTCGGTGGAGGCTTTGACCCGCTCAAGGAATTTCTTTTGCAGTGCGCCTAATATTCCTACCGATTCCGAGATCAGCAAGTCGGTATATCCGCTGATCGAGGAAAGCGGCTGGCGAAGTTCCTGGGAAATCGAGGCGATCACTTCAGCCTGTTCTTCCGGGAACAGGTCTCCATTTGACCGGCTGCGGAATTCCATGAGTGATTGCAAGGTTTCAGTGGCCTCATTCAGCCTGGTTTCATAATCTCTGATCTGTTCCAGGGCTGCCTGTAGGGCTTCGTTTTCCTGGCTGCCAGGATCTGCTGAAACTGCATCGAGGTGAGCAAGGCTGCTGGTGAGGGCTTTATTCTCCTCAACCAATTCAGCTATGCGGATTGTGAGTTCTTCGTTCTGGGATCTATATTCCTGGTTCTTTTCTGCCAGTTCCTGATTTGCGTAGGCCATGGCATCAATCTGCGCCTGGACTTCTTGCGAAGTCTGGGATTGGTGCATGAGGATTTCGTTTTCTTCCATCAGCCTGGCCTGTTCCTCAGACAAAGTCCTGGCCTTTTCGATCAAATCTTCAAAACGAGTGTTAAGATCTTCGTTTTCTTCTTCCAGCGCTTGGAGGTGTTTCTCCAAAACGCTTTTCTGCTGATGCCAGTTGAGTGCATCCGTCCCAGTGGCAGCATTGGCTTCGATCTGGGTTGTCAGTTCAGCAATCTTGGCTTCGAGTTGCTCTTTTTCCTGGTTGAGGCGTTGTTTATCGGTATTGGAAAGCGCCAACTCCTGGTTCAGGGTATCGAATGCACGTTCGTTCCGGTGTGGGGCAAGCGCTTTGGCCAGCACAGCATTGATGGTTTCTGATGCTGCTTTGAGATATTCCTGGTCGTCCGCATTCCAGACATGTTTTGAATAAGGGCTGAGCAGCATGACCGAAGCGATGACGATACCTTCTTGATTTACGACCGGCAGGGCTAGCAGATTGTGGATTTCTTGCACCTGAAGGACGCGGGCCAGATCATACATCTTTTCACTGCCTTTATCCAGCACGTGCAAAGGGCGTTTGTTTTCAAATAGATTCGCATAGCGCGGGATCAGACTGCTGTCGAATGAAGTGGATTGCAAACTTTCCTGGACGATCAGGTCGTATCCGCAGATGAGGTGCACCTGGAAGTTTTGATCTGGAGGGGTGAGGAGCAAACACAGGTCTGCTACCAGTGCATGTGAGGTCAACCGTGTGAATAATTGGCAGATCTCTTTAGGTGTGCTGGCAGAGGCAAGGGCGAGACCATTCTGGTAAATGTGAAGGTCAAGAGCCATCTTGGCTGAGGCTTCGGGATCGCGTTTTAGCTTGGGGGCTACATCTACCAGGGCGTCCAGCGGGGCAGTGACAATTGAGGATGGGTCAACCCGTTTTTCTTCCTGTTCAAATGCCTCGATGACAGCCTCCACGGTCTGCCGTTGAACTTCTTCATCGGTAAGCAGGATTTTCTGATCTTCTTCTAGGCTGGTCTCCGCAACGGGTGCCTGGAAGTAGTTTTGTAGGATACCCACCAGCAGAGGGAAGGCAACCAGGTGGGCCAGTCTGGATAGGGGGTAGTAGTCTCCTTCCGGCACCGGGGTGATCAACTGGAGAGCTTCGCCGATCAAGAGGATAATCAGCATCAGGACTCCCTGCAAACGGGCAGGGGGATTGGCAGAATTGATCGAAAGGATCCCGATGATCAGGATGCCGATCGTCACGACTTGCCAGAGGACGCCGAGTGTGCTCTGATTTAGAGCGCCAATCTCGCCCCGCGTACCCCAGAAGATCGTGCTTACTAAACCACCCAGCAGGATGGCCAGGATGAAGAGGGTCAGACCGATATCACCGCGTTTGTCCTCATCAGGAAAGGCAAATAACCAGACCACAACCACGATGTCGAAGGCCAGCACAGCCAATTCAATCACACCGAGACTGGCGGCAAGGAACTCATTTTGCAGAATGGCAGCCAGTGAGAAGGCGAATACCAGTAACCGGGAGGCGATCAGCAGTGTGATACCAGTGAAGAGGCGGTTTCGCCTTTTGCTGCTGTCATTTGGGGTGATGAAGCTCATCGCTGGCTGAAGAATACTGATGAAAATGAAGGCGATCACCAGGTGATAGACCATGCTGCCGGATGGCTGGACCAATAAGGTTGTAATTTGGGTTAGTATTGATTTCATGAGTTCGTCTTTCTCTTCTAAAAGAGGGTCTCTTCATGGAGGATTATAGCATGGTGCAAGGGCAGATTTCAGCAGAAATTTCTGCCTTTTTGGTAGTGGGGATGCAATATTGAGGCCAGAAAGGTAGTTGCCAGTAGGTAGTAGGACGTAGGAAGTGGAGTTCTACGGTAAAATGAATTCAACCCATCTCATTTGTAACTTTCGTACGGGATAGAGAATGCTTGGCATTCTCAGGGATGGGGTTGAAAAATCAAGGATTTTCCTATGCCAATCCAGATATTGCCAGATGAAGTTGCCTCTCAGATCGCTGCTGGCGAGGTGGTCGAACGCCCGGCTTCGGTGGTCAAGGAACTGGTTGAAAATGCGCTTGATGCCTGCGCCGACCATATCACCATCACCGTGGAGGGAGCCGGACAGAAACTGATCGAGGTGGCGGACAACGGTCAGGGCATCCCCGCCAACCAGCTGTCCATCGCCCTCGCCCGGCATGCCACCAGCAAGCTGACCTCCGCGGAAGATCTCTTCAACATCCGTACCCTGGGCTTCCGGGGAGAAGCGCTGGCTTCGATCGCTTCGGTCTCGCGCTTCTCGATCACCTCCCGCATCCGAGAGGAGGAGGCGGGTGCCCGTCTGCTGGTCGAGGGCGGCCAGATGGAGGGCGGCCCGGTTCCAGTCGGTGCACCTGCGGGGACGGTCGTGCGGGTGGAAGACCTGTTCTACAATGTACCCGCCCGGCGCAAATTCCTCAAAACTGATACCACCGAACGCAGCCAGATCGACGATTTCGTCACCCGGTATGCCCTGGCTTATCCCCAGGTGCGCTTCCTGCTTGTTCAGGAAGGGCGCACTGCTCTGCAAACCACAGGCAGCGGCAACCGCCGCGAGGTGCTGGCCTCGCTGTTTAACGCCGATATTGCCCGCCAGATGCTGGAGGTGAATGCCGTTTATGAGGATTTTCGTGTATTCGGTTTCATTTCCCCGGTTGGCCTGACGCGCGCCAACCGGCGGGGGATCACGCTGTTCATCAACGGGCGCTGGGTGCAGGATATCTCCCTCTCCACCGCCCTGATCCAGGGATACCATTCGATGCTGATGGTCGGGCGTTACCCGTTGGCAGCCCTGTTTATTGAACTGCCACCCAACAAGGTAGATGTTAACGTGCATCCGACTAAGACTGAAGTGCGCTTCACAGACAGGGATGAACTCTTCAAAGGTGTGCAGAGTGCGGTCAGGCGGGCGCTGCTAGCCCATTCTCCGGTGCCGGCGATGGGTGGCCAACTGCGCTGGACACCGACCCCACCCCAAACCTTCTCCCGACGTGATGGTTGGCAGCCCCCTGAAATGGCGCCCGATACCCAGATAGAAGCCGCCTCTGTAATGCCTGAATACAAGCATCAACCTGTGCTGCCAGCGGGGAACGTGCCCCTGTTACGCCTAATCGGGCAGGTGGGGACGGCATACCTGGTGGCCGAGGGACCAGATGGTCTCTACCTGATTGATCAACATGCTGCCCATGAGCGCATCCTGTTCGAAAAGTTTATGGCGGAACACAAACAGTCGGTTGCTTCGCAGACCCTGCTCGACCCGGTAACGCTGGAACTGGAACCCGGCGCCTCACGCTTGCTGGAAGAAAATTTGCCTCTCATGGGACGGCTGGGTTTCGAGATTGAAGTCTTTGGTCCGAATGCTTTCAAGGTGCGCAGTGTTCCGGTGCTGCTCTCCGGGGTTGACCCCGGGGCTGCTGTGCGGGTGGTGATCGAGGATTTTGAGGAGGACGAAGCTCCCTTGCAGGATCAGATTGAGGCCAAGATCATCGCCCGGGTGTGCAAGCGGGCGGCAGTCAAGGCCGGGCAGGTGCTTTCTCAAGAGGAGCAGCGTACCTTGCTTTCTGACCTGGAAACCTGCCAATCGCCGCGTACCTGCCCGCACGGCCGCCCAACGATGATCCACCTCTCGATTGATCTGTTAGAACGCCAATTCGGCCGCACCGGGGCGAGATAATCCCATCCCAGCGGTTTTGCCGTCTCTCCCCTTGGTGAAGAGAAGGCTGCCCCCATGATAAATAGTCCTTACGCGACGAAAGCAATCCGCTTGCAGCCAGCATACCCCAACACATAGCTGGGTCTCGGCAGGGATTTATCTGCTCATGGTTCTAATTCAAAGGGTATTGAATCGCTCCGACCTTCTGGTTCCTCTGTATTCCCTTCGGCGTTATACAATTTCACATACTCGATCTCTTCGAATTGCTTCAGCGTCAGGAAGATCGGCCCGGCAAGGGTATAGGTGCTGCCGCCGGAGTTACACGGCCCGGTCAGGGTTACATGCGCCACACTGTCTTCAATGAGGAGATCTGAGAAACCGGTGCAATTACTGAGAACTGCTCGCAGCCCCTGGTTGTACTCTTCCGGGGTGGGTCCATCGAAGTAGGCTTGCAGCGCCAGTCGGGGAATAAAAGCGTCTGGATGGAATTCACGGATCACCCCTACTTCGTAGGGTTCAGTGCCGACAGCAAATTTGGCCTCGTCTTGAAAATAGATCATCACCTGAACCATTTCGATCTCTGGTGAAGCAGGGATCGCCTCCTCTGGCGCGGTGGTGCAGGCAGCACAGATCACCACCAGGCTACACAATAGACCAAAAACCAACCTTTTCATGGCATCCTCCCGGAGTTTTAAACTCCTGTCTTTGGGATAGGCCGGGCGCGGCAGCACCCGGAATCAGGATTACTGTTCTTATCTTTTAACGTCTGGTGTGTGTGATGAGTTCCCTGCCAAAGTGGTGGGGGCACATCCAGATAAGAGAAGAAACAGAGACGGGTTAAAGCCAGTTGTACATGTTATTCTGATCTATTTCAGCGATCGATCACTTTCGCTCTCGATACAAGACATATAACCCACTGAATAAGGTTAAAAAAGCGCCTGCCAGTGTCGTCGCTGTAGGGATCTCCTGCCAGATCAGGAAGCCCCACATAATATTGATCGGTAGTGAGATATATTCAAACGGGGCGATAACCGAGGCTTGCGCCAGGCTGTAAGCGCGGGATAAAAAATAGATCCAACCCGCCCAAATCAGCCCCAGCCCTGCCATGATCCACATATCAAACAAACCTGGAAAGCTCCAGCCCCGGATCAGAAAAGCAATGCTGGGGTGGGCAACGGGGATTTCTCCAACGATGACAGGCAGCGGGGACAGTAACAGAGATGCGAGCAGATAAACCAGCGAGCTGAAGTAAGCCATGGTCGCACTGCTGTCGTTGGAGTGCAGTTTGCGGGTCAGGATCACCGTCAGCGCATAGAAAAGTACGGATATCAAAATGAAAATGGAGCCCAGGTTGAAGGCTGTCGAACCTGGCCTGACGATCAAGAGCACCCCCAGAAAGCCAATGATCAACGCCAGCCAGCGGTTGGGTCCCACTTTTTCTCCCAACAACACCACGGATAGAAAAGTGATCATCAGCGGGGCTGAAAAGCGGATCGCTTCGATATCCGCCAGAGGCAGAGCGGCTAATCCCATCATATAGGCCGTGTATGAGAGGAACAGGCACACCCCCCGAATGATTTCCAGCCGGGGCTGCTGCGTTTTTGGCAGCCCACGGCTGCCTTCATAGCGGTAGAAAACCAGGGTAAAAGGCAAAGCAACCAGGCTGCGAATCGCGACGATTTCCAGGACAGAATAATTGCCACCGATCCATTTGACGGCAATATTCTAGAAGGAGATCACTAGCACTGCTAGAACAAGAAAGCTGATGCCCTTTAGATTCGAGCTCATTTTGTTGAACGCCATATTCGACCCGCCAAGGTTGATAAAAAAACAAGGCAGGTAGATATCGTTTAAGATAGAGAACCCACCCTTTAGAATGGGATATTATCGATTTGTGCGTCTGTTGAGCTCTGTCAGTTTCCCAGTCAGTTCCTCGCTGAGATCTTCCTCGCCCATGCGCCACTGCCAGTTGCCGGAAGTGGTGCCTGGGTAGTTCATCCGGGCTTGTGTGCCCAGGCCAAGGAAGTCCTGCATGGGAGCCAGGGTAAAATTGGCCGCCGAATCCCATAACTTCTCGATCATCCGCCAGGCGACAAGACCTGGATCGGGATTTTCGTCCAGGCCGAGATAATAACGCGCAAACCACTGGTGCTCGGGGATGGCATTTTGGTACCAGCCGGCAGAGGTGTCGTTATCGTGGGTACCGGTATATGCCACGCAGTTTTCCTCGAAGTTATGGGGTACAAAGGGGTCATCGTTGCCGCCTTCCAGCCCAAACTGGAAGATTTTCATCCCCGGCAGGTTGAATTGCTCACGCAGGGCAACCACATCGGGGGTGATCACGCCCAGATCTTCAGCAATCAGCGGGAGGGCGCCGAGGTGCTCTTTTAGCGCTTTGAAGATTGATGCCCCAGGACCGGGCAGCCAGCGCCCGTTGATTGCCGTCTTTTCTGAGCCAGGGACTTCCCAATAGCCGGCAAAGCCGCGGAAGTGGTCCAACCTGATAATATCGACCTGCTGAAGCACACTCTCGATGCGCTTCTTCCACCAGGCATAGTTTTCCTTGGCGTGCAGCGGCCAAATGTAGATCGGGTTGCCCCAAAGCTGTCCGGTCTCGGAGAAGTAATCTGGGGGTACACCAGCCACCACAGTGGGCTGCCCGTCCTTTTCCAAATGCCACAATTCCGGACGGGCCCATACATCCGAGCTGTCGTGGGCTACGTAAATCGGGATATCTCCAATGATGCGGATACCCTTCTGGTTGGCGTACTCTTTCACCACCGTCCACTGGCGGGAAAAGAGGAACTGGTCGAAAGCGTGCTGCTCGATGATGCCACCCCGATTAGTGTCTCGGAAGGCAACTATTGCCTGGGGCTGTCGGTCGCGTAGGGCTTCCGGCCATTCCACCCAGGGGCGCAGCTGATGGGCTTGCTTCATGGCCATGAAGAGAACAAAATCGGGCAGCCAACCGGCATTCTCATCCTGATAGGCGTCAAATTCGGCAGCCAGTTTTCCGGTTTTCTTGTGTTTGCGGTAAGCCTGCTGCAACAGATCCACTTTCCAGGGGATTAACGTGCCGTAGTCCACCTTTTCGGTTGGAAAGGTGGGATGGGCCTCCATGGCTTTCTTGGTGATCAGCCCGTCTTGATACAATCCCTCAGGGCTGATCAGATAAGGGTTGCCGGCCATCGCAGAGAAGGATTGGTAAGGGGAGTCGGCATAACCCGTTGGACCGAGCGGCAGAGTCTGCCAAAGTTTTGTGCCAGTTGCTTCAAGAAAATCAATCCAGCGGTAAGCTTGAGGGCCGATATCGCCGATTCCGTATTTTCCAGGCAGGCTGGTGGGATGGAGCAGGACGCCAGATGAACGTGGATAACTCATGTTAGAGGTGAAACTCCTTATTTCGAGATGATCTAGGTCACAGGGACCGGTATAAATCCAGATATTTTTGGGCAGAGCGTGTCCAGGAGAAATCCTGCTTCATGCCGCGCATCTGGAGGTGCGGCCAGCGCCGGCGGTCTGCATAGGCAGCCAAGGCGCGTTTAAGCGCCGCTACCATGGCTGCCGGGTTTTCGTGTTCGAACAGGAAGCCGGTTCCCGCCTTGTTTGCAGACAGGTCCACAATCGTGTCCCGCAGTCCGCCAGTTGCCCGGGCCAGCGGTACGCAGCCGTAGCGCATGGCTGACATCTGCACCAAGCCGCAGGGTTCGTATCGAGAGGGGATCAGCATGATATCAGCGCCGGCATGGATGCGCCGGGATAAATCGCCGTCAAAACGGATGGCGGCACACACCCGGCCGGGGAGTTCTGCTGCCAGGGTGCGAGTCCTATGTTCAATTTCAGGGTCTCCGGTGCCGAGAAAGACAGCCTGCCAGTCGAGATCCTGGATCTGCTGCAGGGCTTCGAGGGCGATCTCGATGCCTTTTTGGCGGTCCATCCTTCCAATGAAGGCAAGGAGCGGCGTTTTGGGCCTGGAGGGGAGCCCCAGTTCTTTTAGCAGGGTGGGTTTGTTCTCCTTGCGGGGGGCAAAGTTGTCTACCGAATAGTTTGACTCAAGGGCTTTATCTGTCGCTGGGTCCCAGGATTTGAGATCGATCCCGTTGAGGATGCCTGAGAGATGTTTCTGCCGGCTGTTGAGGAATTCCTCAAGGCCAGATCCGTACAACTCGGTCAGGATCTCGGCAGCATAGCCCTCAGAGACGGTATTGATCTTGTCAGCGGTGAGTAAACCCATTGGGAGAGGCATGTCCTGCGCCCACCAGGGAAGCGCAGAGCCTTCAGCCACCGGGATGCCGAACTCCTTGATCGCCGGTCCGGCACCTGTGCCGAGGTAGGGCAGGTTGTGGATCGTTAGCAGGGTGCGGGTGCCGGTGAAAAATCGATCATCCTTAAGCGTGGTGCGGAGTGCGTACACTGCCAGGGCGGTATGCCAGTCGTGAGCATGAAGTACATCTGGTATCCAGTCGAGTTGTTTGGCCAATTCAAGTGCGGCCAGGGAGAAGTAAGCGTATTTAAAACCATCCGCCTGGTCATCAGAGCTGTACACTTGAGCTGCCTTGCTGAACGGTTCACCATCGATCAGGTACACAGGGGTATTGTTAAGGGTGGTTTGATAACCTTTGGTGTTTATCTCACCGCGCAAGTATTTGATCTTGAATTCTGCAACCAGTTTGGCTGTGCGCCTGCCGAGGACCAGCCGGTTGTGTTTGGGAATCACCAGGCGCACATCGGGTTTCTCAGACAGGCTGCGCAGGGCTTGGGGCAGAGCTCCGGCGACCTCGCCCAGACCGCCTACCTTAACCAACGGGGCTGCTTCAGCAGCCAGAAAGAGGACTTTAATCTTTTCAGGCATCTTATTTTCCTTTCAAATGCTTAACAAGTTTTTCAACCTGATAATCCGCCTGACTGACCGCCTTTCCGATACGCAAGATCCAATCATGGATTAGGACCAGTTGTTTTGGCACTTCTTCATTCGGGATTTTCTCATCAGATAGGATATTAACCGCACCCAGAATCGTCATCCAGTCAAGCCAGGTTTGTATTGCTTCCTGGTTGAACCACTCCACATCATTGAAGGTGTTGATTCGTAAAAAATCACGGATAGCTGGATCAGCCAGCCAGGCGGTCATCACGGTGAGTGGTTTGCCTACCTTGCTGGATTTGAGATTCGGCCAGTCGAATTGACCCGCCAACAGACCGACAAGCGAAGCGCCATAACTGGCAGCCGCGGGACTGACAGGGAGCTGTTCAAAGGTCTCCCTGATGACGTTGCGCAGCATCCATTCATCAATCCACCCCTGAACGGCAGCGGAGGCTGTCCGGCTCTCATCACTGGCAATCTCGCCAAGGGCATTGGTCAGTACAGCAATCAGCAGAGCTGTCCAGTTGAAGACATCCTGATCCAACTTTTCCTGGATACGAGTGACCACGGCGGCGTATTTTCCGGAGCGCGGCCAGGGATAGTCTTCATCCAATACCGGCAAGTTCAGAACTGAACCCGTTCGGGTTCGCATCAGCGCCGCGATTGGGTCAATCTCAGGTGTTGAATTGAGGAATCGAGCCGCTTCCCGGAGCAGGTGAACGCCTTTTTGCTCCACCTGGTCCAGGGGAACATCATCCAGTCTTTCGTCTGCCAGGTCTCTTCGAGAGGCGACCAGATAGCGCACCATGCCGGCATTTACCAGCTCACGGTAGGGGTTATGGATCACCTGGAGGAACATCTCCTGCATGGCTAGTTCCACGCTGTCTGCTGGCTGGCCGCCCAGATAGGCGTTAACCCGGTTATAGCTGCCATCCGGGGAATCAAACACCACCCTGAAGTCCAGGAAGACATAGGTCTGGTAGGCTAAGAGTTCCATAAAAATTCCATCTTCATGCACTTCTGCGCAGTTGCGGATATATTCCTTGCCGGTAACCAGGTTTCTGAAGATCACATAGGCATTGGGATCGTTGGGCAGGCTGAGCCCCTGGCCAAGATTGCGCTGGATGAGGGATTTCTCGCTACTGCTCTGATCAAGGTAGGCTGCCGAGGTCTTGATCCAGCCGCGGGTATCACCAAAGCGGTTATGGTAGATCACCAGGCTGTGCCTGTCGCCAAGTTGGTTGGAATAGGCAAAGACATCTTCGTTCACATGGCCGGATGCGGAGTAGAAATCATAGAGCAGGAAGTTTTCCACCCCGGCAAACAGACGCCGCTGGTGAAACAGGGGGAAGATCTGCCGGGCATGACGTTCCACCAAGTGGTGATCAGGCTGCTCCTGCCATTTGGCTCGTTTGTATTCCATGCCGTATTTTTCGGAGTAGCCTTCGATCTGACCGTGACCGACCATTGGAAGCCCAGGTAGGGTGGCCATCAGGGTGGCAATACCGAAATATTTATCTCCCTTGCCAAACTGCTCCACCGCCGTCTCTTCGTCGGGGTTATTCATAAAATTCACGTAGCGGCGCAGGATCTGGGGGTTGTATTCCAGGGTCTTTTTGATCAGATCCCGGTATTTGGCATTATCCTCATCGCGCAGCATGTGCATAAAGGCGCTGTTGTACACCCGGTGCATACCCAAAGTGCGGACAAAGTAACCTTCCATCATCCAGAAGGCCTCTGCCAGTAATAGTGTGTCGGGGACTTCTTGAGCTACACGGTCTACTACTTCGCGCCAGAATTCCTTGGGGATGGCGCTTTCAAATTCCTCGGCAGTCATCCCATGACCAGCGCGTGAGGGGATTGCCCCACCGCTCCCGGGAAGTGGGAACCATAACCGCTGGATGTGCTTTTTTGCCAGTGTCATGGCAGCATCAAAGCGGATGATCGGGAACTGCCAGGCAACGTGCAAAATGGTCTGGATGACGCCTTCACGCACTTCGGGTTTGGTGAAGTCGAGTTGGGCAGTGTCGTTCCATGGCATGGAGGTGCCGTCATTGCCGTGGTAGATGTAGCGTTCCTCACCAGTCCAGAAATTGACGCGTTTGAAGACCACAGCGGCATCGCTGCGGTTGTAGTATTTATCTTCCAGGTAGATGCCGATATCCTCCCGTCCAGAGAGGTTGGGACCGTTGAAGGAATAGCCGGGGAAGGGGGAATGATCCAAGCCGAGGAACCAATGCGGATGTTCAAACACCCACCGTGAGTCGATTGCCATGTGGTTGGGGACCATGTCGCCTCCCAGGCGGATCCCGCGGCGGATGGCGCGCTGGCGCAGGTTGTCAATTGCCTGGCTGCCGCCAAGCTCTTCGGCGATCTGGTAGTCATCCAGCGAGTACGCTGAGGCAATAGCGTCTGGGTCGCCCATCATTTGTTTGATCCGGCGGGAGGCATTTGAGCGCCGCCACAGCCCGATCAACCACAGGCCAGAAATGCCCTGGTTGGCAAGCCGATCGAGTTCTTCTTCTGGAATCTGATCCAGGCGGGTAATCTGGCGTTGATACTGCCGGGAGAGCTGGTCCAGCCAGACATATGCGTTTTTGGCCAGTAGCACCAGGCGGGGCATCCAGTCGCTGTCCTCGCTGAACTGCTCTGGTGCGTCACCCAGTCCCCAGGCGTGGAAGTCGTAGACCTCTGCTGGGCCGGGCCCGATACCGAAACGGGCGATCTCTTCCTCGGTGATCAAATCCATGCTGGAAAGCAGTTTGTGGAGGAATTCACCGATGAGAATGCTCCAATGGGTGCGGATGTAATCGAGTTGGCCAATGAGCGAGTCTGGGGAGGCTTTTGCCGGACTGCGCAGCATGGCAATCAACTGCTGGTTATGCGGCCCAAAGGTGGGCTGGTAATTGAAGAACTGGTCCAGCTGTTCGATGATCTGGGAATAAACTGTATTCTCCTGAAGATCAGTATCATCGAACAGGAGGGCATAGGGCCTGAAAGCAGGGTTGGCATTCGCCAGCCAGAGCATGAGCATTTCTTCCAGGATGATCTGGGTGTTGGGGATGCTGTCTGTGGCTGCATTGAAATATTGCTCTTCGCTCTGTTCCCGCCGATAAACGGTAAGTGCCGGAAACTGGATACAGAAGGTAGCCAGGGCTTGGTCTACGGCTTGCTTACCGAGGCGGGAGTAGATCCAGTCCAGCGCTTCGGCCATCACAGCAGGTTTTATTTGCTGTTTATACAACCCAAGGACGAGGTGCAGGATCTCATCAATCAGCCCCATGGCGTTGACCTGTCCGGCCATGAAGGCCGGCTGGCCCTTCTCGCGAAGGCTGTTTAATTTCTGGGTGAAAATTCGGGCAGCCTGAAAATCTGCCAGGATCACATTCCCGTTGAGGGTGAATATTGACTGGTCGAAGTCATATTGCTCTCGAACAGCGCGAGAGATGTGGAACTCAAAGTTCACGTTGGGTGTAGAAGATAGGGGGGTAGGTATGCGCATCTTGCCGGCCTGTTGTCGTAATATTGTGAAGTCCTTGATGGTGAGGTGAATGTTAAATCAATTATAGCAGGACAAATAGCTGGTTAGAAAGAAGATGCTGACTTTCCTTCTCCAGGTTGCTGCCGTAAGCATTATTTTACCGCAATCTGGTGCAAACGGTTGCATAAATGGATGTGCGCTCTCAATTTTTTAAGGTTTTCATGACAATATTCACATCAATCGAGCTTTCTATTGGCCAAAAGGCCCAGCAGGATGTCCAAAAGTACTTGTTCTCACCTGTCAAATCACTATAATTATAGTGATGATGATACCTGTGAGGTTGTATGAGTGATTTTAAAGATAGAAATAAACGGAAGAAGGGGAGGAGACTGTTTTTTAGATCGCTGCTCTATTCTATTCGTTCCCGTAATGGGTTTTTTTATATGCTGGCTGTATTCAGACTTATTGCAGCGTTTTCGCTGCTCATTTCGTTATGGGCATTTAATCGGGAGCGCAGTTTTTACGAGGTAACAGTTTTGGGTCAGTTTGTGGTAGAAGCAGTTTACCTCATGGTTGCAGCGGCAGCGATATTCTTTGTGCGAGAAAATCCAGAGATCATTGATCGAGTTTTTTTTCATAACCTGCTCTGGATGATTGATACCCTGATTCTCTCATTGGTAGTCTATTTTGCAGGCAATTTAAAGACGGAAGTTTATCTGCTCTATCTGATTCCAATCATCTCTGTGGCGCACTTCAATTCCCGGATGCAGGCATCCTGGCAAACAGGTATTGTGGTGGTTGCATATCTATTCAGCCTGCTTAACGCGATTGCGTTGATGGCAGAAAGGCCAGATTTTCTGTCTTTCTTAGGCACCTGGGTGCCAAGATCTATCTTCATTATCGCCAGCGCCTGGCTTTACCGCATGCAGCGCCACTTGCCAGAACCAGAGGAAACCTTGATCATTTCACCGTCTGAGTTGAAATTCCGAATCGAACAGGAGATGGAGGAATACAATGACCTAATCGATTTTGATTCGGCCTCGTTGCAGCTTCTCTACCGGGACAGGTTGCAGATCGTTGCCTGCATCGGTTTTCCTGAACCTGAAAAGCTCTATCGGGTGGAATTTCCAGTTGACGATCCACGATTTCCAAACAGAAAAGTTCTTGAGAGTAAAGAAGTGATTGTGGTGGATACTTCCAAATACCCGCCGTTCAGCGATGATCTATATCACGCAGCCCATATCCGCACCTGGATGGGCGCGCCCCTGATTTCCCCTTCTACCCGGGAAATATTTGGGATGCTCAGCCTGGATTCTACAAGAATTGATGCTTTCGATAATCAAGATAAGCAAAATGCTGACCTTTTTGCCAAGGAATTGGCTGCAACCTTGATCGAAAGCGCTCTTGCTCCGGCTGCAATGACTCTGGCAGCCAAGCAAAACAATCAGGAATCAATCATGCGCACCTGGGCTAGGAAGCTTTCGTCATTGAAGGCCGATTGGAATGATGATCTTGTGGCCGCCAGAGACCTTGTGGAGATTTGTGCTGATATTTTTAACGTAGAAGACTGTTCAGCGTTTTTCGTGCGTCCCAACCAGGAAACGGACGATAATCCAAAAGTGATGCACCTGGTTGCATCCACGGCGATACCGGAAGAGTCATTTACGAACAATGAATGCATCATCAGCGGCCAATTTGGCACTGGTTTGACAGGATATGCGGTTTACCGGCAGAAGGTGATCAATTATGGAGCGAACGAGATCAGAATTTCCCCATTCAGAGGGAATTATCTTGGTCACCTTAAACATCTCGAATCTCGTGTCAGCAAACAGATAATGATTGCGCCATTGGTGAATACATATGGCCGGATAATTGGCGCTCTGAAGGTTGAAAACCGACTTGGTTGGCCCTCAGAAAGCCGGTTCCCCTTATTCCAACAGCATCTGTTCGAAGCCTTTGCCGATTTGTTTGTTCAAACGATTGAGAATATCCGGATGAAAAATTATATTGCCAGGCAACAGCAATCAGTCCACAATATCAGAGCTATCATGGCGGGTGGTGTGCTCAATCCGATGGACAGGATGATTCGCAGTGGGGTATTGGAGGAATATAACAATCATCAGGATGAGGTGACAAAAATTCGCACAGCGATAGGGTATATCGCAAATACAATGGATCGTATTTTGGCTGACCCGGGAGATATTCTGACCTTGGAAAACGAAGGGCTTATCCCTGCTCTGATTGCCTTCTTGGATTATATGTCCTCCGGGTTTCCACCTTTCGAGGATGTATACCGGCGGATAATCATCCATCCAGGGAGGGTGCGTGACAGTCTGCCCTTCCCTGTTCGGGCTGCATTTTACAATGTAGGCAGAGAAGCCTTGATCAATATCCTGCGGCATTCAGGTATTCATGAGATTCAAGATGGCCAGGCCGAGGTGATCTTTGATGGGGATGGATCCATTTACACAATGACTATTTTCGATAATGGCGTCGGTTTCTCCATCCCGGAGCGGAAGGCAGCTGCAAAATGCTATGGGATGTTAGATATGGAAAAACAAATAAAAGGGATTGACTCGATCAGCAAAACAGCTAGTTTTGTAATAAATTCTATGCCCAGTGAGGGCACCCGGATTGAAGTTCTATGGGAGCCAAAATGAGTGTAAAACGAGTGGTGATCTTCGAAGATGATTTTCTTGATATCGAAGGGATTAAGAGCATTATCTCTAATATACCGGATGCTGTCCTTGTGGGAGAATTCTCCACCCCAAGAGAGGCTTTAAGCAGATGCCAGCAACTCAAGCCAGATTTGCTGATTGTGGATGCGGATATCCATGGAGATAAAACGGTGGGGCCGACCTTTGTCCGCAATGTGCTGAAGGTGTTACCTGATACCCGCATCCTGGGTATGACGCGGTATCCTGAGTGCATCAGCAGTTTAAAACATGCCGGCTGTGATATTGTGGTAAACAAGAAGATCTTGGATAACCTGCTGACTGCTGAAAAGTATTTCCGCGAAGCATTGATGCCTCCGCTGGACTACGGTACTGATCCATTACCGGTCTCCCTTTCAGATGAGGAGGAGCGGGTACTAAAGTATATTTGCCAGGGTCTGACAGAAGATGAAATTACCGAAATTATGGGGTTTTCTGGGACCAGAAAGCGGGTGAGGGGAATAAAAACCTCTTTATTCAACAAGTTTGGGGCTAAAAATGTAGCTAACCTGGTATCAAATGCGTATGAACGCGGTTATCTGGTGCCTGGAAATTTATATAACGACTAACGCGATTGTCTTTGTGCTGACAGCATAGTAGGGGGAGAACCCGATTTTGATACAATCAGCTAAAAATTTAAAAAATATCCTTTAATAGGACGGCATTTTAACTGGCAAAAGGCCCTGAGAAGGGCCTTTTAATTTTGGCCTTTCCCTCTTTTTTCGCGGGTGGTTTTCGTCTATCCTGAAGCAAATCTAGAGAGGAGGATGAGATGGACAATTTCACTGCAATATTACTTGGGATGGTACTGATGGTAATCCTCTACCTGGTACTCTCCGGACCAAGAAATGGTCCCACTTGAAGGTACTAAAATTCTCTAGTTAGAGAAAAAGAATCTTCAAGAGGATAGTCGGATGAAAACGATTAGCTTTGTAGGTTTAGTCAGGGCGCCCTGCTAGACCAAATTAAAGGGACACATTCGTGGGCTTATCAGCTTGTAGCCTAAGCGGTGATTTGAACAGTTTTTTGACCCGTTTTTGTTGGGCGGGAGATAATTCTGGCAGCCACGAGGTCAGAATCTCCAGGAATTCGGGTTCGATCTCCGGCGTGAGGGCGATCTGGATGCTCTCGGCATATTGGGGGACACTCTTTGGACGGCAAGTCCGTAGTTTTTCCAGCAGGTAAGGCATTATTTCATTGTGATACTCGTGATTGGCGTTTGCTACTCGTGACAGCACCTTGATCCCGTTATCGATGGTGATTACCGACCCGGTTTCGACCGCCTTTTTGATCGTTTCCAGGGCGTCAAACATCTCCACTGGTCTCAACTCAGCAATCAACGCCAGATTGATCATCGCCTGCCATACCAGGCGGTTTTGTTTGCTCTCCAGCAGTTTGATGAAATCGTCCACATAATCTGTGATCAGGGTCGGTTCGATCTGTCCAATCTCCTCAAGCACAGCGATACAGTCGGCGCGAACGGCCCCTTCCTCATGCCACAATCCGCGTGCAATCTCAGCGATTCCGTCAATATTCCGTTCCTGAATGAGTTGCCTCGCTAATTCCTTATTTGGTTCTTCATCCCGCCTTCCTTGAGGGCTGGATAACTTGTGATATATAGACATAAATTTCCTTCCACCTTCCAGTTACTGCCAATTGACTACTGTTAGATCTTCAACTCGACCACATCTTCATCATGGAGCACATACTCACGGCTGACCATCTGGCCGTCAAAATCAGAGCTGCCCCAGACCCTGGCGGATTTAAAATTATCATAGAAGTCCCGGTGAAGCTGGAGGGCGAAATCCTCTATTGTGGCGCCTTTGTGGATTACAAAGGGGGCGGTCAGGTCTGGTTCCTTGCCAGGCGATTTGGAGTAGATGCGCATGATCCCTAAAGTATCGTAAATGCGCTGCTTCATCACGTCGATGTTGCGTTTGGTCAGGGCTGAAATCGGCAGGCAGGGGGTCTCGTCATCCATCAGCTCGCAGAAGATGTGGTAGTTCTCATCGGTAGATTCGTCATCGTACTTATTTCCCAGTACAAGCAGGGGGATATATCTGTTGCCTGGTAGTTCGTATTTGTCCTTCAGGTGTAAAGGCACAATCCGGTTCTCAATCAACAGCTTGATGGTTTCTTCCATCTGGGTGAGGGCGTCCGCTTCCAGATCGACCATTAGCAGGATCATATCTGCCCGGCGGAGCATGACGAAGAACTCCGGTTCCACAAATTCTCTATCGACAGGCGGGGTATCAATCACCTGGACCTGAACATTGCCGATCGCCATCATCCCCGGGGTGGGCTGCCAGGTGGTATAGGGGTGAGGGGAAACCTCCGGGTCAGCATTGGTCAGTTCAGCCACCAGGGTAGATTTGCCCACATTCGCATAGCCAATCAGGGCGACCTGCCCGCCGCCTTCTTTGTCGATGATGTAAGGGGAAACCGAACCCTTGCCGCTTTTCTTCTGCGCCTGGCTTTTCTCTTTCATCCTGGAGAGCCGGCGGCGCAGATCGGCGCGCAGATGGTCTGTGCCCTTGTGTTTGGGGATGGTGGAGATCAGCTCTTCGAGCAGTTCAATCTGCTCCTCAGGCGTCTGAGCGGCTTTGTATTTCTCCTCAACCGCAAAATATTCGGGGGGCAAATTGGTAGGCATCTTAAAATAATTATACAGGAAGATAGAGATTCGTCTCTTTGTGATTAGGCGCTTAGGGAGATAAGTGTGTGGGTGAGTGATGCCGGAAAACCTACGATGATTAACCTGCTCAACCAGTTTTGTGATATTTGCGGCAGTGCAATCGAAATAGGTGAGGGGCGAACCAGCTTTGTGATCGCCCAACGTTGAGCACGATCCGGGATGCCGATCAGGTGCTGGTGATCAATGAAGGGAAAATTGTGGGGCAAGGTAACCATCTCTAGCTGATGGATAAAAAAGGCTTTTACCACAACCTGTATGTGAGCCGGTTCACGGAACAGCAAACTTAAATCGAGAATGGTGGGATTTGTGGAAAAATGCCTCCTGATGACCAGCCTTTCCAGGAACTGTAAAAAACACCCCACAGATTTTGGGCGAATCCGTGGGGCAGGGGGTGCTTAGCCGGTAGGAATGAATCGGAATGAGGACTAAGCGATTTTGTGTCATCATGATAGCAAATAACAGGCTCATATCTATTAACAGATCAGTTAGCTCAACTTACCCTCTTGTTAGGTGTATTGCAGGTGAAGAGTATTGGGAATTCTGCAGAATAAGCTCGTAAAAACGCACTGTTGAGATGAGGGGAGCATCTCGTAAGTGCGTTATTTCATATTAGCATAATATTCTCAGTTTACCTATGATTTCATAAAACTCTTGCTAGGAATGGCAAGCGATGAGGTAACAATAAGTTAGTTACTCAGAGGGCAATTAATTTACCCTTTTTCCCTTGCTGGTGAAAATCTTGCGAAACATGAAGTTTGACGCACAAACGCGATAGCAATTTTCGGCTTATTACCAACTTTAGTTTCAGCAGATTATTAAACATATCCAACTTGCGCAGCTCATGGGGTGAACCGTGGCAAATTAAGCTATTCTCTCCGGATCTTTCAATTGGGTGGTGATCAGTGCGCTCAGTACCAGCAGAGCGGTTGCGAGGATCAGGGAGGGGGTGAAGGAACCGTCGCTGCTCTTCATCGCTTCCATGATGTACACAAAAATCACCGCTCCCTGTCCAAACAACTGGATCAGCCCGTTGGATGTGCCTTCCGGGGTCGGGCGGGTGATCTCAGCGGCGTACTGCATCCCGACCGGCATGGCGCTCACCAAGAAGAACCCCATGACCGCCGCAGAGCCAAACAGGAGCAGCGGCGATGTCGCAAAGGTGATCCCAATCAAACCAGGGATCGCACCGAGGAAGGCGATCGTGAGGAAAAGCTGCCGTTTTCCGGCTTTGTCAGACAGTGCCGGCAGCAGCACCGCGCCGATTAACCCACCCACGATCATCAGCGCCCCCAGTGTGCCGGCATCCCCGGGGGTGAACCCGCGCGGGCGGATGATGATCTCCACCCAGGTGGTGATCCCGTTGAAGATCCCCAGTCCGATGAAAGAGACCAGCAGGTACAGCCAGAAGGGTTTGATCGTCAGGGCGTGCTTCAAGCCGTCCAGCATCAGTGCCCGGGTTTGCGCACCCTCCTCACATGGGGGTGTGGCTGGTTTTTCACGCGCCAGGATCAGGAACAGCACGGATGAGAAGGCGGCGACCGCGCCGAAGACCAACTGCACTGCGGAGATGGACAGGCTCTCTACCAGGACGGGCGTCAGCACCATCCCCAGGGCGGTGCCGATCAGGTTGGCCAGGGTCACCAACCCAACTGCAGTGGCCCGTCCTTCTGGCGGGAACCATTTGGCCGGGATGGTGGTCCAGGCATTCAGCAGGAATGGCTGCGCCGCGGCGACCCCGACGGTGCTCCACAGCACCAGGGAGTAGTTTGCCCCTGCAAAGCCGCGCAGCAAGCCGAAGACACCCATCAAAACCGCGCCGATACCCACAGCGAGTTTGTATCCGAATGTATCGATGATCCAAGAAGCAGGGATCGAAAGCGGGATGAAGGCGATCATGAAGACCATTGAGAGCAGCCCGATCTGAAGGTCGGTTACTCCGAAAAATCGTGCCGCATCCCCGGTGACTGGGGCATACGAGATCCACAAAATCTGGATCGTCAGGTTGATGAACATGAAAACAGCTAATACCACCCACCGGTAAGCGTAGAGTTTAAATGGTTTGCTCATGGGGTCTCCAGTGTGAATAGGTTAAGCCTATTCTATCCCAGATAATCGTGAAAAAACCATTTTATTGGTTGCTTGAAACGATTTATTAGTTAGAATTGAAAGGAAATTCCTCATCCCTCGTTGCCTGATCAATCGGTGCCAATGTAGTGACTGAATACTAGGTGCCTTCGTTGTCCCCGCGATATAATACCGCTATGAAAACCCACCTGATCGATACCACCGACAAAGACGATGTGAACCGCTTTGTTGATTTCCCGTACAAGCTGTACAAGAACCATCCTTATTACGTGCCGATGCTCAAAGCCGGGCAGCGCAAACTGCTGGATAAGACCAAACACCCCTTCTTTAAGCATTCTGAAGCGGACTTCTTTATCGTCGAGGTTCGGGGTGAGGTGCTGGCGCGCATCTGCGTGATGGAGAACACCGCCTATAACAGCTACCAGAAGGAGAAAGCGGCCTTCATCGGCTATTTTGATGTTGCTGAGAACATTGAAGCCTCCCGGATGATCTTCCGCCAGGTGGACGAATGGGCTGCTGCCCGCGGGCTGGATACGATCTACGGCCCCAAGGGCTTGCTGGGTGCCTTCGCTGGCGGTGTGCTCGTTGATGGGTTCGATCTGCGTGCCGCCCTGGATGTGACTTACAACTATCCCTATTACGATCAGTATATCAAGGACTCTGGTTACCAGCCGTATCGGGATACCCTCTCCGGGCACATCCACCGCAAAGCGGAGGGCAATGTCCCCGAACGGGTATTGAAGATATCGAAGCGGATGGCGGAGCGCAGCGGATTCTATGCCCGGCATTTCAAGTCCAAGCAGGAGCTGCGCGGGATTGTCGCCGCCATTGGAGACCTGCACCGCCGGGCGTTTGTCGAGATTCCCGGCTACTACCCGATGACCGATGAGGAATTTGCCTGGATGGCGGAGGAATTGATTCAGATCGCCGACCCGGGATTGATCACCCTGGTGATGAAGGAAGATGAGGTCGTTGGCTTTGTATTTGCCTACCCGGATATCTCCGGCGGGTTGCAGAAGGCGAATGGGAGCCTGTTCCCATTTGGCTGGGTTCATATCCTGCGGGCTTATAAGACCACCGACTGGGTGATCCTTAATGGGGTGGGGATTTTGCCAGAGTATCAGGGGCGCGGCGCCAATGCGGTGATGTACACTGAACTGGCCCGTGTGGTCACAGACTCCCAATACTGGCACGCCGACCTGGTACAGGTGGGCACTGAAAATTCCCGCTCGATCAACGACCAGCTGACCTTTGGGGCTGAGTGGGTCAAAACTCACCGGGTGTACAGGAAGAAACTCTAACCGCGTTTTGCGGCAGGAGAGGCGATGAAACGCGGTATCTGGCTTGGGATTGGCGCCTATGGCATTTGGGGACTCTTCCCGATCTACTGGAAATGGCTCCAGCACGTGCCTGCATTGGAATTGGTCGCCCACCGGATTGTTTGGTCCTTCATCATGATGTTGGTGGTCATGACAGTCACCCGGCGCTGGGATAAATTCCGTCACCATACCGCCTCCCCCAAACTTCGCTGGACATTTCTTCTGATCGCCTCGCTGATCGGGGTCAACTGGTTGGTGTATGTCTGGGCGGTGAACGCTGGTTTCATTGTGGATGCCAGTCTGGGTTATTTCATCAACCCGCTGGTGAGCGTCACCCTGGGGGTGGTTTTTCTCAAGGAAAGGCTGCGCACCTGGCAGTGGGTGCCGGTCGGGATGGCCGGGGCGGGCGTGATCTATCTTACAGTGTTGTACGGGGCCCTGCCCTGGATCGCCCTCACCCTGGCGTTCACCTTCGGGACCTATGGCCTGCTTAAGAAGATTACCCCACTTGGTCCGGTACAGGGGATGGCGCTGGAAACGGGGATCCTCTTCCTGCCAGCACTTGCCTGGCTGGTCTTCACCCAGATGCGCGGAGATGGCGCTTTTCTGCATTCCGGCCCGGTCTCCGATCTGTTGATGGCCGGGGCAGGAGTGGTCACTACCATCCCGTTGTTGATGTTTGCAGCCGCGGCGCAGTCTATTCCTTTGTCATTGGTAGGAATCCTTCAATATCTTGCACCCACTCTGCAATTCTTGATCGGCGTGCTGGTCTTCGATGAGCCGCTTTCAGCGCAAAGGTTGGTTGGGTTCTGTATCATCTGGCTGGCGCTGATCCTATTTGCGGCGGAAGGATGGCAGCATCATCGCAGGAAAAGATTGGTTGTGGGATTTTAGTCCTACTTCTCCGCATGATTGCTAAACTTTGTTTATAATAAGTTAGCTATTCGTTCACAACTGAACCCGTTGGATTTTTGATCGTGCAATTTTGGTACTGCCTGGAAAGGCAAGGTTATGCTTTCCCCGAATGTAAAATTAGTTCCGCCACGTAGACAGCCAAGAACTCTCCATCGTACCCGGCTGCTGGATATGCTGCACAACAACATTCACCGAAAGGTGTTGTTTGTATGCGCGCCGGCGGGATATGGAAAGACCACTCTGCTGGTGGACTTTGCTGATGATATTGACGCGGTTGTTTACTGGTTCCGGATCACAACCGATGATACAAATCTGGCGACTTTTTATGAAAATGTGATCCAATCCTTTAAGCTGCATCATCCTGAATTTGGGAATGATCTGGCTTTATCGCTCGAAGAAGGACTGCCATCCCCACAGGAATTGGCTTACCGGCTGGTCAACCAGCTGGAGGAGACGCTGCAGGATTTCAGCATTCTGGTGCTGGATGATTACCATCTGGTTTCTGTTGAACCTGAGATCACCGATTTTGTGGAGGCGTTAATTAATTACCTCCCCGACCAATTGCGGATCATGATCGGATCGCGGAATGTGTATGGTATCCCCACCGCTTTGCTGTATGTGCAGGAACAGTTGGCCATTATCAGTGAGGATGATCTCAAGTTCCGGCAGGATGAGATTATCGAGCTGTGCTGGAGGTATTACCATATCCAACTCACCGCGGAGCAGTCTACGCAGATTTTGGAACAGGCGGAAGGCTGGATCGTGGCAATTTTGCTGGCATTACGATCTGAGAATCTTTCTGTTGAGATCCCAAAGATCTTGGGAGCGCGCCAGCATGTGTACACCTACCTGGCAGACGAGGTCATTCATTCGCTGCCGGAGCATTTAATCAATTTCCTGTATGCCACGAGTCTTGTGGATGAGTTTTCGATCCCGATGGCCAATCATCTGCTGAGGATTAAGAACGCCAAAGATGTGATTAAACAATTGGAAGAGTTGAATTTATTCCTGTCTTCTTCTTCAGAAAGCAGCGTTGAAACTCACTACCGCTACCACCAATTATTTTCAGAATTCTTGCAAGGCAGCCTGGAAGGTGCTTATCCTGAGCGGCTGTCTGATCTGCATAGCAAAATTGCAGATTGGTATAGGCAAGAAGGGCAGCTGGTAAAGTCGATCACGCATTACTTCCTGGCGGATGAAAAACAGCAGGCTGTCTCCCTGGTGGATCAAGTTTCACGCGAAATGTATCTCTCAGGCCAGGCAAAAGTGTTGGATCAGTGGTACAGCGATATAAAGGATTCGCCTTCACTGATCTCCAATGCACCTGATCTGTTGTTGAATCTGGCAAAATACAAGGTCACCCTGAGCGAGTTTGATCAGGCGATGACTTTGATGGACACCGCTGAGGAAATTTTAATCAAGCGAGAGGATCACAATACCCACTGTAATCTCATGGTCAGCCGCGGAATGGTGCTGCGGTTTACCGGCAAGTACGATGAAGCTGCCCGGTGGGCACAGGCGGTTCAAAAGAAGGTGGATGAATACCATTTGGACCGGTATTACTGGTATCAAGCCGAACGATTGAAGGGAATGACCTCGTATTATCTGGGGGATCCTGACGCGGCGCTCGACAGCTTGAAGAGAGCGGCAAGGGCTTTGCGGGAGATGCTGGATGAAGATTTTCAGGCGCGCCAGGCTCACGAGCTGGTCATGACCCTGGCAGATATCGGATATATTGCTCTGGATGCTGGCAATATATTTGAAGCGCAAATCAGCTATCGTGAAGCGCTGGATATTGCCCGGCGAATGAGAACTAATTTCAATGATCTGGCTACCGGTCATAACAATTTTGCTTATCTGAACTACTTAATGGGTAAATACGCAGATGCCTGGGCGCATTATTTGCAGGCCCTTGAGGTGGCGAAATATAACAATCTGAACCGGTTAAAAGCGTATATCAACAATGGACAGGCAGACCTGCTGCGTGAAATCGGGGAATGGAAGCAGGCGGAAGACATCTATCAGAATGCCCGCCAGCAAGCCGAAAAACTGGAAGAATACGGCGCAATTGCAGATGCCTACTCCGGCTTGGTCGAGGTGGAGATCAACAGGCAGGATTTTAACACCGCGATGTACTATATCCGTGAGCTAGCCCGGATTCAAAAGCAGGACATTGAAAATCCAGCTTATCAGTTGAGGTTTGCAAAATTGTATCTTGCCATGGGGCAGAACCGATTGGCCCGAAAGACATTTGAATCTTTACTGGCAAATGGCAATGGAAGCAAACCGCTCTCTCAGGAGAACGTGGAGCTGAATTTTTATTATGCGATCCTGAATCTGATTGAGGGGACTGATGATCTTGCCAGGAGGCACATTCATGAAGCATTAGAGTTGGCCGCATCTCTGGGCTATGACCAGTTTTTAGTTAATGCGGTGCGGAATAATATGAAACTGGTGGGCCCAGTTCTCAAAGAAGACGAATCTCCTCAGGTGGTTTCGATTCTGGAACGGGCGAAGCAGTCACTGCCCACTCTCGAGGAGCTGATTTCTGATAAGCGGGAAGAGGAAGAAGAGGCTGTTATTTTGAATGTGTTTGGTCTGAACCATGGGCAGATACGCTTGAATGGTAGAAACCTGCCGCACAGGGCTTGGAGTTCAGTTGGGGCGAGGGCGTTGTTTTATTTCATTCTCGACCGGAAACGGGTCACCAAGGATGAAATTGCACTTGCTTTCTGGCCTGACTTTTCTCAAGCCAAGATTAATAGTAATTTCCATGCCACCTTGTGGCGTGTGCGAAAGGCGTTGGGCAGTAAGAACATCATTGTCTTTGAGGATGGTGAATATCAATTTTCACCAGATGCTCAGATCTACTTTGACGTGGCAGAAGTGCAAGAACTGCTGGAGGGATTAGATAAATCAGATTCAGCAGTTGAGCGCCGGACGGCCATGCGCCGGATTTTGGAATTATATCAGTCGGATTACCTTGAGGATATTGACATGCCCTGGGCAGATGATCGCCGATTTGAACTCCAGAACCGTTTCCGACAGATTCTGGGTGAGATGGGCGAAGACTATTTTGAGAAGCGCAATCTTCAGACGGCTCTTGAAATCTATCAACGGGCGATTGAATATGATCCATATCAGGATGATTATCATTTGAGGATTATGCAGTGCCTGGCAGCCCTGGGGGATAAGACTGCTGCCCGGAAGCATTATAAGAAATACAAGGGAATTCTAAAGGAAGAGATGGCGATTGAGCCTGATGATTCCTTGAAAAAATATTACAAATCTTTAGATTGAATTTGTGGTTCGAGGATTCCTGGCGATGCGTACAGAAGATGAGATGATTGATCTGATCCTGAAATATGCCTCGGAGGATGACAACATCAGGGCCGTGGTATTGAACGGGTCCAGGGTAAATCCTAATCTATTGCCGGATATCTTCCAGGATTATGATGTCGTCTATTATGTAGATGAGGTCCAGCCTTACATCCATAATTACTCAGTATTTGAATATTTTGGCGAAACAATCATATTTCAGCTGCCAGACGAGATGGGGGATTCTTTCTCAGATAATCCTGACAGATATGCATACCTGATGCAGTTCACCGATGGCAACCGGATTGACCTGACATTCTGCTTATCAAGGGATCTGGAAAAAAACATTCGCTCCGACACTCTCAGCTTGGTGCTGCTGGATAAAGATAACCGGATTAAAGAAAAGCCAATTCCCAATGACCGAGGTTACTGGCCGATGCCTCCTACAGAGATTCAATTTAGACACTGCTGCAATGAATTCTGGTGGCTGATGCCGTATGTGGCCAAAGGATTATGGCGGGGAGAGGTGATCTATCCTTGGTATTTTCAGAATCTAATGAAGGGTGAATTGTTGAAAATGCTGAACTGGTATTTTGGTGCACAGACGAATTTTGAGCAATCTCCCGGTAAATTGGGGCGTTTTTATGAGGATAAATTCGATCGTGACCTTTGGGGGATGATTAAAGAGGTATTTTCGTTGCCAGTTTCTGGAAATTTCTGGAAAACATTATATACTATGGGGGAGTTGTTCCGTGACACTGCGCAGGACGTTGCCCGTCATTTTGGCTATCGATACCCACATCAGGATGACGCCCGTGTCACGGAGTTTGTCCGGTTGATCCAAACATTACCGCAAGACGCATCCAGCTTCGATCCTTGAAGCAAAATAACAACATAGACTAAGCATCAAATCTTTGCTTCCAATGGGATAGAAGAGGGGGGCTGGTAGCTAAATCGCCAGCCCGGTTTCTATTTAAGGGACAAAATGCGCACCAGCACCTTACAAAAATGCAAGGTCTGACAGTTTTTGAGTGAAAGGAGGCTTTAATACCCAATTTTGTTCAGAACTTTGTTCATAACTGATCCATACAATTTAAGAAAATTCCTAAGGAGCAAAAGAACATGTTAATCGCAAAAGTGAAAGAGCTGGCCGTTTCTGGAAAACTCACCACCATCATTAAGTTTGCGTTCATGGCATTGGTGCTGGCATCAAGCTTACTGTTTGGCAGTGAAGTCCTGGCCGGCCCGATCCCAGGTGGAATAGGAGGGTAATATGCAAGCCCAGACTTACGGAATTTCAAAAGCGCACCTCAACGCCATAGCTACACGTGCGTTGATCGATGAAGAGTTCAAAGCAGGCGTTTTGAATGGGAAGCGGTCACAGAAGATTCAGGAATATCCGCTGCCGGAGATTATTCAGCAAGAAGTGATGAATATCCGGGCTAAGAACGTCGGTCAATTTATTCAGGGATTGTACAGAATTATAGACCAGGCGATCTAACCATTCGCATAACTAAAGGGGAACCACATGACACTTCCATCACAGCAGGCTTTAACCAATGGGGCAAAGATAATAGAATCCAAGGAATCGTTCATCGAATCGATCCCGCTACCGTTTGCCAGTGTGGCATTCTCGGATAACTATCATCTAGCCCTGTTGCGCAACCTGCATGTGGATGGGGGCATGGTGGTTTTTTCACGTCCGCCCGATTCTTATTATGTCTCATCGGCAGTGGGTTTCCCGCCGATTATTCCTTCCACTGAGGTTGAAATTGCCAGGTTTTCAAAGCGAATATCGAATGACCGGTTAAAATTCAATGGCAACGTACTCAGGCTGCAGAAGGAAGTGGTACGTTATCCCCGAATGCAGACCTTACTCAACCAGTCAGGTTACCAGTATTTGCGAATCTACCGGGTGAATGACTTCCTGGCAACCAGCGGCTACTGGCTGATGTTCTTCAGAAAACTGAAAGAGGCCAATTCAGCTGGTCTGTTGATCAACCGGAGCTTATCCTCACCCCAATTCCACGATAGTATTACAGAATTGGTGAATGCATCTACCAATGAAGAAGCGCTGGATGAGATCGTGGACAGTTGGGTGAACTTGCTGGATAAGCGGGATAAGGAAACCAAAGAACATACCAGGCGGGTCGCCGACCTGGCGGTCAAACTGGCACAGAGGCTGGGATTTAGCGGGGAACGACTGAAAAATTTCCGCCGCGGCGCGCTGTTGCACGATATTGGCAAGATCGTGATCCCCGACGAGATTCTCCTGAAACCAGGCGCATTGTCTGAGTCTGAATGGAAGATTATGAGGCTTCATCCACGGATTGTGAAGGATTTGCTCAAGGAATTTGAAATACCGGATGAAGTCATGGAGATTCCGTCTTCGCATCATGAAAAGTGGGATGGCAGCGGCTATCCAAACGGCTTGAGAGGTGAAGCAATTCCGCTCTCGGCACGGATTTTCTCGATCGTGGATGTGTGGGATGCCATGCTGGTAGACCGCCCGTATCGAAAGAAGTTCCCCCGCCCGCAAGTGGTTGATTATATTCAAAACCAGCAGGGGAAGCACTTTGATCCCCAGGTAACCGAGACGTTCATGCAGATGGTTGCGACAGGTATCTAAGAAAAACGGCTGTTCAAAAACAGGGAGTCCGGTAATGAGCCGCTCCCTGTTTTGATTTAAGCAAGCAGGAAATTAATCTGCCTTTGCAGCCGCCAGCTTAGCCCGGATATCTGCATGGTCTGTGCGGCTGAGGGGGTAAAACGCCGCAAAAAGGATCCCGGCCAGCATGAACATGGCTGGACCCGGTCCGGTCAACCCAATGATCGCTTTGGTGGCAGAAGGGGTTTGGACAGCAGCATTGGAGACAAATCCGCTGCCATCCAGGATCCACAACATCGAAGGCAGGGCGATGGCAGTGGCAATTTTGCGCAGTAGGGTCACCAGACTGTAGTACATGCCCTCGTGGCGGCTGCCGGTTTCAAGTTCATCCACCTCCACAGCATCGGGGATCATTGACCAGGGAAGCACGTGCACCGCGGCAACCCCAATCCCAGCCAGGAAGGCGAACAAAATAATGATCCACAGGCTGGATTCAGGATTGATGAAAGCCAGCACGACCAGCACAGTTGAGAGGAAGACCATCCCGAAGATGTAAGCGCGGCGTTTGTCAAACTTTCGGGAGAGCCGCTCCCAAATGGGGAGGGTGAGCATGGCGGTAACAAATACTGTCCCGGCGATCAGATCGAAATTGGCTTCCATTCCCAAACGGTATTTCACAAAATACAACAACATGGACTGCACCAGGTTGAGCGCTGCCCAGGTGAAGAGGAAGATGAACATGGTGAAAACGAAAATTTTATTGCGAAAGGCAGCTTTTAATGAGCTGATCAGGCTCTGCTGCTGTAGGTGAACGAATTCTTCCCGCTCTTTGGTGCCGAAGAAGGTCAACAGCAGGGGCAGCGCCGATGCAACCCCAAATACAATCCCGATGACCAGCACGGTAGGCGCATTTTCTGGCGTGGTGCTGTCGATCAGCATAAAGGGGACTACAAAACCGATCAGCCCGGCAAAGATTGAGAAGAACATGCGGTAACTGGTCAGGTCGGTGCGTTCATCATAGTCCAGGGTAAGTTCTGGTGTCAGGGCGAAGTACGGCATGTAGACGAGGGTTGCCAGGGTTTCGTAGACGATATACGCTGCGGCAAAAAAGATCAGGCCAGTGATGCCAAAGGCATCTGCGGAACCGCCTTTGGTCATCCCGGCGATTGAATTCTGAACGCTGGCAAAGAAGCTCCAATCGGTGTAATTGATCCACAGGAGAGAGTAGGCGATGGCAAAGGGGATGAAACCAAAGAGCAGGAAAGGGCGCCTGCGCCCCCAGCGGGTGCGGGTGCGGTCGGAGATATAGCCCATCAGCGGATCGTTGATAAAATCCCAGATGCGGCCGACGAGAAAAACGCCAGCGGCATATCGGGCCGGGATGCCGATCACATCGGTGAGAAAAATGGCATACAGCACGCCAATGACGGTGTCGGTGAGGCTGAAACCAAAATCACCAGCGCCGTAGAGCAATTTGGTCTTGCGGCTGAGCTTTTCTGAGTTTATGGTTGTCATAGGTTAGTCCAATGTCTTCTCATACATGCGGTGGCGTTTGTACCAGGTCACGCCCATAGTGATGTTATCTGAGAAGCTTTTGTGGTTTTCCTCGCCGATAAAGACTGTATCAGCGTGCCTGAACTGGCCATATTCTCCTTTGATCGTATCCCCCAAGGCCACGTACATGACCGCATTGGCTCCTCTTCCCTGGTATTCAGGCAGAACACCGACGCCATTGACGTTGACCCAATCGGTGTTTTTTTGTGCCTGCATCAGGTGCCACCAGCCGAAGGGGAAAAACCGGCCGCGGGCGCGTTTTAATCCTTCTCTTAGATCGTGATAGGCAAACAAGTAGCCGATGATCTTGTCTCCCTTCATCACCACCTTAATCAGTTTGGGGTCAGCAATCGAGATCAATTCATCAGCAGCCATAGCAAATTCTGCGTCTGTCATTTCCACAAAAGAAACCCCATCTCTGAAAGATTCATTCAGGACTGTCTGGGCTTGATCGACCATGGCGCGCATCTCATCCTTGGTCTCAAATCGCTTGATCCAGTAACCGCGTTTTTCCATTACTTTCTCGGCAATCCGCCGGACACGGTCGGGCACTTCTACCTTGGTGACATCAATGTAACCCGACAGGCTGTCCCGCTTCTTGGTGAAGCCGAAATCCTCATAGAATTTCTGGTAGTAATCATAGTTATAAGGCACATTCATCGCAGGGGAATGCTCAAATCCCTCAATCAGCACACCTCCGGATTCAGTATTCAGCAGCCCCTTAGGACCCTCCAGAGTGTTGAATCCTTTGGCTCGCGCCCAGGCCTCTGCCTTCTCAAACAACAGGTTGGCAGCTGCCTGGTCATCAACCACCTCAAAGAAGCTGATGATCCCAGCATTCAGCCCAAGCTGCTCGTTGTGACGGGTGTTGTGCTGCAAGGCGATCCGTCCCAGCACTTTTCCGCGCTGGTCTTCTGCCACGTAAAATTCACAGGTGGAGTGCTGGTAGAAGGGGTGCTCTGCCGGGTTAAGCTTTTTTTTCTCATTGGCAATCAATGGGGGGACCCATTGATTGCATCCCTGGTAGAGTTTGAAGGGGAAGATGATGAACTTGTGCACATCCTGTCGTGACTCCAGATCGATTTGTCTAAGTTGCATTGTTTCTCCGAAAAATGCTGATCATAGGGATTGGCAGCTGACACCAGATGATTTTTATTCTCTAATGGAATCCTTGACGCGATGCATCAGGGGATATCAATGATATATACTCTGTGATTTTTATAAGGAACCCCACCCAGGTTTTCCAGATCGGCGCGCATTTCCTTGGTGGTCTCTGCCACCTGTGGCAGGTCACCATGTTTGAAGGGATATTGATTCATTGATTTCGCCATCTCAGAGTACATCAGGGCGTTTCCGCCGATCCCCTGGTATTTGGGCAGGATACCGGTGCCGTTAAAGGAGATCCATTCTGTTCTGCGAAGTTCCCAAAGGATATGCAAAAAACCAAAGGGGAACATATGGCCTTTGTTGCGCTGCAAGGCTTTGGAGATATCTTTGAAGGAGAACAAAAAACCAACTACCTCCTCCTCGTGGGTGATGATCTTGAAAAGTTTTGGGTCAGCAATCACGAGAATATTCTCGACTACGAAATCGATCTCCCGTTTGGAGAGCGGGTAGTATTCCCAATTGTTGACAAAGGCATTGTTGTAGGCTTCGCCGATCCGCTGCCCCCAGGCGGCCAACTCCTTTTTGCTTTTGAATTGCTTGACCTTGAGCGTGCCGCGCTTCTGGACCCGCTCGGCGATGCGGTGGATGCGCTCGGGGAAGAGCTCATTCACCTTGCTGATGTCGAAATAGCAGGAGAGGAAATCTACTTCTTTGCGAAATCCTAACTTTTCCATCATGACAGGATAATAATCGTAGTTGTAGTGCATCATGGTCATCATCTGGCGGTGCTCAAAGCCTTCCGTCTGGATGCCGTAACCGTCCAATGGGCCGAATCCTTTAGGCCCAACCACCTGGTTCAGCCCGCGCTGCCTGGCCCAGTTGAACACAGCTTCAAACAGGGCATCAGCTACCTCCTGATCGTCGATGGTATCGAATAGATAGAATGAAGCCTGTTTCTTGTTCTGGTATTGATTGTAGGGATTGTTCACTAGCGCCGCGATGCAGCCGACATCTTCACCGTCTTTTACGGCGATGAAGAAATCTGCATCTGAGTGTTCGTAGAAGGGGTGTTTGTTCTTGTTTAGCTGCACCCGCCGGTCAATGAGAATGGGGGGCACCCATTGAGGGCAGTGTTGATATAGTTTGTACTGGATATCGATGAACCTTTTTACCTGCTTGCGGTCGCTGGTATCAATCATTTCTACTGTAACCATGAAAATCCTCGCTCCTCGTATGTATTGGTGCAGAAAAAAACCAGGCGGCGGTATTTGCGCCCAATAATCAATAACCCCGATCGGGGTTATTCGATGCAAACTTGACATAATTTTACATGGGGTGAGCTGGTTTTTCCAGAGGTTGTTTATCCCTCTACCGCCCCCCGCGCCGCAATCAGATTGCCATGCGGCGTGGTTGTCGGGGCGACACAGCCCGTCCCTAAAATGAACCGCTTCCCGCTGGTGGCCTCAATTGCGGCAAGCGCCTCCCGGCGCACATCTTCCGCTGTACCCAGATTGAGCGCGGCCTCCTGACGGATGCCGCCGCAGACTACGCCCTGGAATGCCGCTTGTCCAGTTTTTAGATCCGGTTCGGTTTCCTGATCGTGCCAGTTGATCACCTGGACTGGGTAATCGACAAATTGATCGAAATAGACATCATTTCCGTGCAGGTGGAGCAGATTCAGCCAGCCATCGGCGGCAGCTTGAAGGACCGGGATATCGTAGGTGCGCCCCCAGCGGATGTACTCCTCACGGCTCATCAAAGCAGGGCGGGCATGCTGGACGGCATAGAAGATGCCGTCTGCGCCGGTCTGGATGACTGCCAAGACGAAATCCTTGGTGCACTCTGTAATCATTTCCAGAGCCCGGGTGACTTCATCGGGATAATTGGTGAGATGATCCTCCAGGTTTTGATCCCCGACCAGCTTCTTGAGCTGGGAGAGCGGGTTGAAAACGGTGAAAATCACCGGTGTATCATCGCCGACTGCTTCAATGATCTGGCTAAGACCAGAGAGCATTTCTTGCAGGTGCCCATTGTGGGGGGAGAGGGGATCCAGCCGTTTCCAGTCTTCCGGGGATTGGACAACTCTCTTCGTATAATCACGGGTGCCGTGCGGATGTCCGTTCCAGGCGTCTTCCACGCCCCAGTCATACACAAAGTAGCCGCTTGCAGGAGTGACCTTGAGCAGGTCCCAGTCATAGGTGCGTTGGAAGTGGAGTTGGGCGGCGGCCAAAGTGTCCCCGCGCTGGTCATCGACCGGGAAATGCCGCCACATGGCGACCGGAGGGCGGTCAGGCTGCTCTCCCGCCAGGCAAGTTTTCATCCGTTCTCGGTGTGATATCGTTTTTATCATCAATGGTTCCTCACTCTATACTTCTGCAGATCCATTCACTTAGAATAAAGAAAGTCACGGATATGCTTGCGTTTTCAGGGATGGGGCCGATTTTCCAGCCACCCCAACAGCTTCTCTACCGGCCAGGTGTTAATCACATTTTCCTTCGCGGCCCAGGCTCGGCGGGCGGTGGCTACTCCGAAAGGAAGGAAATCGAAATGTTCTGGGGCGTGGGCGTCAGTGTCGACCGCCAGCAAAACGCCGAGTTCGATTGCCCGGCGGGCGTGGATGTCGTTCAGGTCCAGGCGCTGGGGGTTGGCGTTGATCTCCAGGGCAGTGCCGTGTTCTGCTGCGGCCTGAAAGATCACCTCCATATCCAGGTCTGCTCCAGCCCGGTCGGGGATCAGGCGGTTGGTGGGGTGGCCGATGATGTCCACATGCGGGTTGCGGATGGCGGTGAGCATGCGTTCGGTGACCTGCTCCCGCGGCTGGCGCATCGCAACGTGCAGTGAAGCGACCACGATATCCAGTTGGGCGAGTATCTCGTCGGGATAATCCAGAGTGCCGTCTGCCTTAATCTCCATCTCGGTCCCATGCAGCAGGGTGATCTGACCCTGGAATTCTTGCCGCAGCTGGTTGATTTCCTCTTTTTGGGCCATCAAACGTTCAATTGAAAGCCCATTGCCGATCCCCAGGCTCTGGCTGTGGTCGGTGACGGCCAGCATTTTGCGCCCGCGTGCAATGGCGGCTTCTGCCATCTCCCGGATGCTGCCGCGCCCGTCGCTCCAGGTGGAGTGGGTGTGCAAATCGGAGAGGATATTTGCCACCTTGATCAATCTTGGCAGGGTTCCAGCTAACCCGGCTTGAACTTCACCACGATCCTCTCGCAGTTCTGGCGGGATGAAGGGCAGACCGACCGCCTGGTAGACCTCTTCCTCACTGGCACAGAGCAGCTCAGTGCCGTCCTCCCTGGTGAGGGCATGCTCAGAAAGTGAGAACCCTTTTTTAAGAGCCTGTTCTCGCACTCTGACATTGTGATCTTTGGAGCCGGTGGCATACTGCAGGGCGGTGCCAAATCGCTGTGGTGGGTGTACCCAAACCTGTGCCCGAAGGCCGTTGGAAAACTCCACGCTGGTCTTGGTGGGGCCGCGCCCTTCAATGTGGCTGATATTCGGCTGGCTGGAGAAAGCTTCCATCACCGGTTCGGAATCTTCTGCGGCTACAAGGATATCCAGATCCCCAATGGTGTCACGCATGCGGCGCAGGCTGCCCGCCATTTCGGCAGCAGCCACCCCGGGGAGGGCGCGCAAAAACATCAATTGGGATTGGCCAAAACCCCACGCATCTCCCAGCGGGATGCGCCCAGTCTGGCGGCGGCCCAGCGCTTCGATCCCAGCCAGTACACGCGCCTGGGATTTTTCTCCCATCCCGGGGAGGTCTGCCAGCTTGCCAGCTTTGGCGGCTTCTGCCAGCTCCTCAACGGTGGTGATGCCCAGTTCATCCCAGAAGAGCTTGACCTTTTTGGGTCCTAGGTCAGGGATCTTGACCATCTCTGCCAAGCTGGCAGGCACCTCAGCTGTGAGGCGGTTGAGGAACTCCAACTCGCCGGTGCGGAGCAGTTCGTCAATCTTATCGGCAATTGCTTTGCCTACTCCGGGGATAGATTGCAGTTCCCCATCTTCCCAGATTTGATGCGCCTCCTGGGAAAGTTCCAGCAGGTTTTCAGCTGCTTTTCGGTAGGCGTTGGTCTTATAAAAATTCTCGCCTTTGATCTCGAGGAGATCGGCGATCAGGGTGAAGGTATTGGCCAGTTCTCGGTTATTAATCATCAGTTTGATAGTTTCTTAAATTTGGTCGTTTGATAATTTAGATATCCCCTAGTATATCGCGGCAGCCGCTAATCTATCAATTTATCCAACTAAAACTGCCAAACTATACAACTATATGTTATATTTCCGTTTGGCACTTTTGCCCTGGCGATTGACGATGCGTTACAACTTCCGACTGTTCTTCAAGTTGCTCTACTGGTCACTTTTCAAGGCCAAGGGCACCCATGCACGCCTGACCCCCAAACGAATTAAATCGCTGATCTTCTGGTTTATTATTATCCCGGTTCACAACCTGTTCACCTGGATTGGGTTTGGGTTGGACGAAATCTTTTTCCCCGGCTACCGGATGCAGGAGGTCAAAGCGCCGATATTCATCATCGGCAACTTCCGCTCGGGATCCACCCTGCTGCAGCGTTTGCTGGTGAAAGATGAAGAACACCTGACGGCAATGAGAACGATCGAGATCTATATCGCCCCTTCCATCACCCAGCGGGTATTCTGGAAAGCCGCCGGGAATGTGGACCGAGTGCTATTCCGTGGGGCACTTAACAAACTTGTTCACCGTATCGAGGCAAAAAACCTCAACAGCATCCCTATGCACCGGGTGGCGCTGCAGGAAGTGGATGAGGATGAAGGGATCTTGCTCCATAACTGGACATCGTCATTTCTGATGTTTCCCTTCCCCTTCATGGATCTGCTCTCGCCATACCTGCATTTTGACGGAGAGGTGTCTGAGAAAGAGAAGCGCCGGGCAATGATCTTCTACAAGAAGATGGTGCAAAAGCATGTTTATTATCACGGTGGAAAGCGGTATATCGCCAAAAACCCAGCGTTCAGCTCCAAGGTGCTAGCCTTGCGGGAGTATTTCCCGGATGCCAAGTTTATTTATCTGGTGCGCAATCCGGTGGATATGCTGGCCTCCAAGACCAGCTTTTTCTCGTTTATCTGGAATTATTTCAACGATACGCTGGAGCCATATCCCTTCAAGGAGATGCTGCTTGAGCTGACTTACGGCTGGTATGCAGATACCCTTGAATCCTTGGAAGGTTTGGCTAATAGCGAATATTTGATCATGAAATACCGCCAGCTTGTCGAACACCTGGATGTGAGTACCCGGCTGATTTACAAGCACTTTGAGATCCCGATGACACCAGCCTTCGAGAATAAACTGGCGGTGGCTGTTGAAGAAGCGCGCAGCTATGTGAGCAAGCATAAATATTCTCTGATCCGGATGGGATACCAGCCGGAGCCGGTACTAAGCAAGTTTTCTGATATTTTCACCCGTTTTGACTTCGACCCGCGAACCGAAGAGCTGATGGCAGAATTGAGTAAAAAATCACGAGAAATCGATTAGAATATTACGAATATTGCAGGAAACAGGAGGTAGGTTTTGATTGATCCGGTAATTGTCTCGTTTAATCTTTTTGGACGCCAGGTGGCAATCCATTGGTATGGGGTGATCATCGCCATCGCGGTGATGCTGGGCACGTTTCTGGCAGAGCGCGAGGTGAAGAAGCGCGGTGGTCACTCAGATTTTATTTGGGATCTGATCATCTGGGTGGTGCCGGCAGGGATCATTGGCGCAAGAGCCTGGTACGTGGTCAATGATATTGCTGGCGGAAGCACCTATTACACTGATGACCCGGCCCGGATTTTCCGCACCACCGAAGGCGGGCTGCATATCTACGGTGCGGTGCTGTTTGGTATTCTGACAGCCTGGTGGTATGCCCACCGCCGCAAGTTTGATTTCTGGATGCTGCTCGACGCGCTGGCCCCAGTGCTGTTACTCTCTCAGGCATTGGGAAGGGTGGCTAATTTCATTAACCAGGAACTGTACGGCCCGCCAACCGATCTCCCATGGGGCGTAAAAATCGCCGCCGAGAACCGGATCGCTCCCTGGAATGACCTGGCTGCCTATCCGGTTGAAACCACCCGCTTCCACCCGACTTTCTTCTATGAGAGTGTCTGGAACATCCTCGCAGCAGTATTGATCATCTGGCTCGTGCGCAGGTTTGGCCCCAAGATCAAACCAGGGGCAGCTTTTTATATGTGGTTGCTGCTTGAGGGTCTCGGGCGTGTGTGGTTGGAGTTCTTCCGTCCCGACCAGCCCCGGATCCCCGGTACTGACCTGAGCTATTCCCGCCTGGTTGCGACCATCATGGCTTTGGCTGGCGCTTTCCTGCTCCTGGTGCGCTTTGAGAAGATCAGGCTGCCATTCATGAGCCCTGGACCGGAGAAATACGCCCATAAGGATAAAAAGTGGAAATCCAAAACTAGTGCTTCCTAGTCTGAGGCCGATCTGGAACCCAGATCGGCCTTTTCTTTTCCCTTCTGAGGAGTGGTTGAAAACTCTCCTTTTCCCCAGTGTTCTCTACAGGCTGTTCAAATCCTTAGCTTCTGGTTTGCCAATCCCGCTGACCTAAATCACCCCGCTAAAATTGTCAGGATTGGGTACAATATGCGGTATGATCTTGGTCACCGGCGCGACCGGCTTCATTGGACAGGCACTTATCCGCCAGCTGCTGGCAGATGGACAGCCGGTACGTGCCCTCATTCGTCCTTCAGAGGACAGTCCGGGTTTGCCAAAAGGACTCGCGGTAGAAGCAGCCCTCAGTACAATTGAGGATTTTCCCAGCCTGCGGACTGCGATGGTAGATATAGACACAATCTACCATCTTGTCGGCCTGGAATGGCAGGGTGTCAGCGCTGACCTGGGGGTGGAAATTGAGGGTATCCAGTCTGTGATCCAGGCTGCAACCGAGGCCGGTGTTTCCCGGATCATCTATCTCAGTCATATCGGCGCTGATCGGGCATCTGCCTATACGGTTATGAAGGTCAAGGGAATCGTTGAGGAATATATCCGAAAAAGCGGGTTGGCTTATACCATCATCCGCACCGGGTTGGTCTATGGGGAAAACGATCATTTTACAACTGCGCTGGCCAAGTTAATTGCCGTTTATCCTTTCCTGTTTTTCTTGCCCGCACCAGGGAATGCCATGCTGCAGCCTGTCTGGGTGGAAGACCTAGTCACTGCTCTGACCTGGCTGCTGGATAATGATGAATTGAACAGCCAGACCATTGAGGTCGGGGGACCGGAATTTCTCTCTATCCGTGAGGTTGTTGAAGCAGTCATGCAGACCACCGGAATGAATCGCACCTTGGTGAACTTGCGTCCCTCTACATTGCGTATGGTGGCAGTCATCTTGGAATATCTCTATCCGAACTTCCCCCACTCAGTCTATTGGCTGGATTACCTGGCAAATGACCGCACCTGCGAGATTGATTCCGTCAGCCGGCATTTCGGGTTGCTCCCAGTGCGTTTCAACAACACTCTGGATTATTTAAAAGGTCAAAGGTGGGGGAAATTGGCCAGGGAGAGTCTGCGTAGAAGATAAGAAGGAAGCAAAACCCGGCTTATCCGCATATCCAACCCCAACAAAATTCCTGAAATTCACAATCATCCTGGTTTGCGCAATTATGGGGCCTGCTATATACTGGCAAATACCACGAGTTACACCACCTGCACTAAGAGGATATACACCTGCTTATGCGAACCTACGATATTACCTTGACAATCTCAAGGGACCTGGTTGTTTGGCCTGGTGATCCCAGGGTGGAGATAGACCAGGTGGCCTTGATCTCAGAAGGTAGTGAGGCCAATGTCTCACAAATCCGGATGGGGGTTCATACCGGCACGCATGTGGATGCTCCCTATCATTTCATCGACGGCGGCAAAACTGTTGAACACATGGATATCGATCTGCTCACCGGGCGCGCCTATGTGCTGCATATCCCGGATGAGATTGATCTGATCACAAAAGAGATCATTGAGAACTCAACCATTCCCCCGCGCACCAAGCGCGTTTTGTTTAAAACCCGCAACTCGCAGCGCTGGGCAAATGGCGATACAACCTTTGATGAGAATTATGTGGCTCTCGATGCAGAGGCAGCAGCACTGCTGATTAAACGCGGGGTCAAATTGGTGGGGGTCGATTACCTTGGGATCGCTCCCTTTACCGATGTGACCCCTACCCATCAAATTCTGCTTGGGGCAGGCGTGATCATCGTGGAAGGGTTGGATTTGTCTGAGGTGGCGCAGGGGCGTTATACGCTTTACTGCCTGCCGATCAAAATTGGTGGGGTGGATGGCGCCCCAGCAAGGGCGATACTGGAAGGTGTTTGATTATCGAATCGTGTTAAGTCGTTTGAATGAAACGCACTGAGGTGATTTTCAGTGCGTTTTTTTGTATGTACAGCTTGATCAGCAGGTGCTAAATGCCCTGATAAAAATGTCAAGGTACGAAAAGGTTACAAAAGGTTACACTTTTTTATTTGTTCTTGAAAGTTTCAAGCGGGTAGACAAACAGCAGGCTGGCTTTGTGGAAGCCG
>JAFGDK010000033.1 GCA_016932165.1 Anaerolineales bacterium | reverse complement strand
TGACCCTGGCAGGACTCGAACCTGCAACCTAACGATTAAGAGTCGCTTGCTCTGCCAAATTGAGCTACAGGGCCTTGATTTTTTAGCAGGAGAATTATACCGTATAAGAGACAGGTGTCAACAACATCCCTCTCCGCCGCGCCGCAATCCAATTTAGTCTATAATGAACAATAGAATGGTTCTTAGAGTTTCCTGCAATAACTCTTAAGAGTACTGGGCGAATGCCCATAACCTAAGGAACCAAACCAACGCCTCAAACGTCTTATGACCATACTTTCGCTAATTCTTTTTAATCTGGCAAGGAGTATTCTCATGGAATCTGGAAGAATTCGTATCGGATTTATTATCGCCATCCTTGGCGTGTTAGTGCTAATCGCCGCCGGGGTTGTGTATTATTTCATCAACATGCGGGAACCAGCAATATCCAACGATCCCGACGCCAGCCCGCCGCTGGTTAACGATTCCAGTTCTGATAGTGTTATCAGCAGTGTCGATGTCGCTGATGGCATTGGCGGCGGAGATGAACCCGACAGCGACCAGGACTTCATCATCTCACTCAGCGATGGCCGCGCCCAGGACCAGGAAGCCCCGCCCATCACCCTCGCTGAGACCACCCCGCTGACCGAGGAAGCCCTCGCTGCCATCATGGCTAGGCTGCCGGAGCTTGTCACCGACCCTGCCGACCAGGTGGATTTCAAACTTCCCGCCGATCCGATCCCCCCGCCGCTGACTGGTGAAACCATTGAACTGACCTTCCCCATCGAACCGGAAGAAGTCTCTGCCCCTCAAACCGGATATGGAGCGTTGGAGGTGCTCCGTTACGCGCCTGAAGGTGAAGTTCCCATAGCACCCACGATCAACATCACCTTCAACCAACCCATGGTGCCGCTGGCCACTCTGGCCCAGCTCTCCAAGATAGATGTTCCAGTCGAGGTTACCCCTGATCTCCCGGGCACCTGGAGTTGGGTCGGCACACGCACCCTGCGCTTCAACTTCGATTCCACCCAGATAGACCGCCTGCCGATGGCAACCGTCTTTGATCTCAATATCCCGGCGGGTACTACATCCGTCAGCGGGGAAACACTCGCCCAAGGTGTCCGCTGGCAATTCAAAACACCCCCACCCACCCTGACCCAATCCTATCCAAACCACGGACCGCAGGGCTTGGAACCAATCATCTTCGCCCTCTTCGACCAGCGCATCGATCCACAGGCTGTCCTGCCCTACCTGCGCACCACCGCAGACAACGATCCCTTTTTGGTCACCCTGTTAGACGAGGATGAATATTCAGAAGACGAAACCATCTCGCGTCTGGTTGAAAATGCCCCTGAAGGGCGCTGGATGGTTTTTAAACCTGTGAACCCTTTGCCCAAGGATTCCTACATCGATATCATGTTTGCAGCCGGAATGCCGTCCGCAGAAGGACCTCTCACCACCACTTTCCCACAAAACTTCGGGTTCAACACCTACCCGCCGTTGAAGATTGTGGAACACGGCTGCTCGTGGTACAGCGACAACGAGAAATGCTACCCTCTCTCACCGTGGTATATCCGCTTCAACAACCCACTGGACGCAGAGAAGTTTGAAGAAGGCATGGTCACGATTGACCCGGTTCTGCCTGGCGCGGTGATCAATATCAGCGGCAATTCCCTTATCATCAAGGGAGCTTCTGTTGGGAACACCACCCATAACGTGATTGTGGCTGCGGGGATCACTGACACATTTGGCCAGACCCTCGGCCGTAACGAGAAACTGACTTTCAAGGTCGGCAAGGCAGAACCAGTCCTGTTCGGACCTGAAGAAGCCCTCGTGACCCTCGACCCATCCAACACCAAACCAACCCTCTCCCTGTATGTAATAAACCACGACGAACTGGAGCTCCAGATCTATCAAGTTGATCCAGTGGATTGGTTCGACTTCCTCTTATACGTACAGGATTACTACCGCACCGATCAACCCGTCTCTCCTCCCGGCAAACTCGTCCTCGATGAACGCATCAAAGTAGATGCTCCTGATAACACCCTCACCGAGGTAGGGATTGATCTCAGCCAGGTAATGGAAGGTAGCTATGGCCATTACTTCGTCAAGGTCAAACCCCCCAAAGGATTTTTCGAAGAAGACCGCTATTGGGAACAGATTAATGTATGGGTGCAGGTCACCCAGATCGGCCTTGATGTTTTCTCCGACCAGGACGAGATCATCACCTGGAGTACGGCCCTAAAAGACGGCGCCCCGCTGAAAGATGTCTCCATCCTTTCAGACAAAGGCCAGGTGCTGGCTACCTCTGGAGCAGATGGGCTTGCCAAGATCGAACTGGGGAACGAGACCCAGTATCTGGTGGCCGCCAAAGGGGAAGATTCCACCATCCTGCCGCGCTCTACATATCTCTGGGGCGGCGGTGGTTGGCAGCTAGACCCAATCCGCGATAATCTCATCTGGTATGTTTTTGATGATCGCGGCATGTACCGCCCTGGAGAAGAAGTCCACCTCAAGGGTTGGATGCGCCTGATCAACAATTCACCAACCGGAGATGTGGAACTCGTCCAGGGGCAGGTTGAGCAGCTCTTCTATACTGTTTACGGCTCACAGGGCAATGAGATCGCCAGCGGCAGTGCAGATGTCAACGCACTCGGCGGTTTCGATTTCAACTTCACCCTGCCAGAGAATGTCAATCTCGGCTACGCCAATATTCAACTTTCAGCCAGCGGCAGCCTCAGCGGTGTGGATAACACCTCCTTCAATCACAGCTTCCAAATCCAGGAATTCCGCCGCCCCGAGTTTGAGGTTACCGCCCGCAATGAGACCACCGGGCCTTACTTCATCGATGATGAAGCCATTGTGGCTGTCGAAGCCGCTTACTATGCCGGTGGTCCTCTTCCCAACGCTGAAACCAACTGGCTGGTGACCTCCTCACCCACCAACTACTCCCCGCCCAACTGGCCAGATTTCACTTTCGGTACCTGGGTTCCCTGGTGGGTTCACTACAGGTTCTACGACATTGGCTGGGGCGGCTATGAGAGTAGCTATTACTACGAAAGCTTCAACGGCCGCACCGATGCAACTGGCAACCACTACCTGAAGATGACCTTCCAGAACCGCGGCGAGCCTCGGCCGTACTCGGTCAATGCTGAGGCCAGCGTGGAAGATGTCAACCGCCAGGTGTGGGCTGGCGCCACCAGTCTTCTGGTCCACCCCGCAGACCTTTACGTTGGCATGCGCACCAGCACCTACTACGTGGACCGCAACACACCGATCCACGTAGATCTGATTGTCACCGACCTGGATGGCAACGCCATCCCAGACCGTGAACTCCAGGTACAGGCTGCCCGGCTTGAGTGGAAGAACGTCAAAGGCGAATGGCAGGAAGTCCCGGTAGAAATCCAGGAATGCAGGATTTCTACCCAGGAAGAACCGGTCACCTGCACCTTTGAGACCCCCATCGGCGGGCGCTACCAGATCACCGCCCTGGTGACGGACGATCAAGACCGCCAGAACCAGAGCCAGATCACCCGCTGGGTCAGCGGCGGCGACCTGCCCCCCTCCCGCGAGGTGGAAAAGGAACAGGTCACCCTGATCCCTGATAAAGAGAACTACCAGCCAGGCGATACCGCCAGGATCCTGGTGCAATCACCCTTCAGTCCTGCTGAAGGCCTGCTGACTGTAACCCGCAGCGGAATCCTGTACACACAAAGGTTCAAAATTGAAGAATCAACCACCACCCTGCAGATCCCCATCACCGAGGCGCACTATCCCAATCTGAACATTCAGGTAGACCTGACCGGGGCAGCCCCGCGCACCACCGAATTGGGGGAAGTGGTAGAAGGAGCCCCGCCGCGCCCAGCTTATGCCAGCGGAGAACTGAACCTGGATATCCCCCCGCTCGGCCGCACGCTCTCACTGGAAGTAACCCCCCGGGAGACCGAATTGGCACCCGGTGAATCAACCTTGTTGGCAATCACGGTTAAAGATGCCAGCGGCGAGCCAGTCTCAGATGCAGAACTGGCTGTGATAGTGGTGGATGAAGCCATCTTGGCGCTGACCAATTACCAGTTGGCTGACCCGATCTCAATCTTCTACTATGCCCGGCCAACCAACCTGTCCAGCCGCTACAGTCGAAGCAGCATCATCCTGGTCGATCCAGCGATCCTCGCCGCTCAGTCTGGTGAGATCGCCAACCAGGTGATGGCCACCCAGACCCTCTCCAAAGATGAGCGCGCATTTGGCGCAGTCATGGAAGATTCTATGGACATGGCGGCTGCCCCAATGGCCGCCGAACCAGCGATGGAAGAAGCTGAAGGGATGGGGATGGGAGGTGCTGGAGAAGCCCCCTCACCGATTGCCATTCGCACCAACTTCAACCCGCTGGCTGTCTTCGCCCCTGAGGTATCCACCAATGCAAACGGCCAGGCCACTATCCGTGTTTCCCTGCCCGATAACCTCACCCGCTACCGCATCATGGTAGTCGCCGTAGATGAAGGTGGGAAGCAGTTCGGCACTGGTGAATCCAGCTTGACTGCCCGTCTGCCCTTGATGGTCCGCCCGTCAGCCTCCCGCTTCCTCAATTTCGGCGACCAGTTTGAGATGCCGGTTGTTCTCCAGAACCAGACAGATGAGGACATCTCGGTGGATGTGGTTGCCCAGGCAGGCAATCTCAGCCTCACCGGCGATCCGGGCTACCAGGTGACTGTCCCTGCCAATGACCGGGTGGAAGTCCGCTTCCCCGGCACAACCATTTCAGCAGGCACCGCCCAGGTGCAGTTTGCCGCTGTTTCAGGCGATTATGCTGATGCAGCTCAGGTCTCATTGCCAGTTTACACGCCGGCTACCACAGAGGCTTTCGCCACCTACGGTGCTGTCGATGAGGGTGCCGTGCTTCAACCGCTTGCCCCTCCCGAGGGTGTAATACCCAACTATGGCGGTTTGGAGATTACCACATCCTCAACTGCTCTGCAGGCCCTTACCGATGCAGTCCTCTACTTGGTCTCCTACCCCTTCGACTGCTCAGAGCAGATCGCTTCCCGCATCTTGGCAGTTGCTTCTCTGCGAGATGTACTCTCGGCATTCGAAGCAGACGGGCTGCCCTCCCCCGAGGAACTGGATGCCGCCGTAGAAAGAGACTTGGCCGAACTGGCTAAACTCCAGAATTGGGATGGCGGGTTCCCCTACTGGCGCCGCGGACAGGATTCAATCCCCTTCAATACTGTCCATGTCGCTCTGGCGCTCCAGAGAGCCAGATGGATGGGCTATCAGGTGCCCGATGAGGTCTGGTACGGTGCGCAGGACTACTTGCAAAACATTGAAGAATACTACCCCTCCTGGTACAGTGAAAAGATCAAGCAAACCATCAGCGCCTATGCACTGTACGTCCGCCAGGAAATGGACGACCCGGATCCTGATAAAGCCGCTGCCCTGCTGGATGATGCCGGCGTGGAAGAAATCTCGCTCGAAGGTCTGGCCTGGATCTGGCAGGTGCTCACCCGCTCAAGTGGGTATGACAGCACCCTCGAACAGATCCGCCGCCATGTCGGCAACCAGGTGGTCGAGACGCCTGGGGCAGCCAACTTCATCACCAGCTATGACGATAATGCCTATGTCTTGCTGCACAGCAACCGCCGCACCGATGCCGTCCTGCTGGACGCTATCATCTCCGACAACCCGCGCAGCGATCTGATCGTCAAGGTAGTCAACGGCCTGCTGGCGCACCGCAAACAAGGACACTGGAACAATACCCAGGAAAATGTCTTCGTCCTTCTCGCGCTGGACCGGTACTTCAAAACCTTTGAGAATGTAGAACCAGATTTTGTTGCCCGCATGTGGCTGGGAGCAGACTATATCGGTGAGAGCAGCTTCGAGGGCTACACTACCGACAGCTACCAGCTGGATATCCCCATGTCGTTCCTGCTGGAAAGCTTCCAGGGTGAGGACAGCCAGGATATCATCCTCCAGAAGGACGGCGCGGGACGGTTGTACTACCGGCTGGGTCTGCGTTACGCACCGGATGATTACCAGCTGCCCCCGATAGATATGGGATTCGTCGTACAGAGGGAATATGAAGCCGTTGATGATCCCGAGGATGTCTGGCAGGATGAAGATGGAATCTGGCACTTCAAGGCCGGCGCCCGAGTGCGGGTAAAGGTCACCATGGTGGCAGACAACCGCCGATACCATGTCGCCCTGGTCGATCATCTGCCCGCAGGGTTAGAAATCATCAACCCGGCCCTGGCCGTTTCTGAGACTGTACCTGAGGACCCATCTGCCCGCGAGGAAAGCTTTTGGTGGTGGTATTGGACCTGGTACCAGCACCAGAACATGCGTGATGAACGCGTTGAAGCCTTCACCACACTCCTCTGGGATGGCGTCTACGAGTACACCTACGAAGCCCGGGCCACCATGCCTGGCACTTTCATCGTACCACCTGCCAAAGCAGAAGAAATGTACTCACCTGAGGTATTTGGACGCAGTGCCAGTGATATTGTCATCATTGACTAAGCAACTCCCCCAAAAAACCAAAAGAGGCGGACGAAATCGTCCGCCTCTTCTTATTTTCCCATGAAACTAGATCGTCTTCAATACCACGCTCTGCAAATTCCTGATCCGCGAACTGATCACTGTTGCCATCTCTCGCATCACATCAAAACCTGTGCAAGGATTATGCTCAAGCGCCGTCATCAATCCCACGCCATTTACACATAAGATTTTGGTATCAGCCTGACAATAGCTGGTAGCAGTATAATGGGAACCGCCGATTAATCCTGACCACCCAACCATCTGCCCATAATTTTGCAGAACCACAATCCCAACGGTCTCAGGGCGTGAACTGAGCTTCACCTGAATGGAAATTTTTCCTTCCAGCATAAAGAATACACACGAAGCTTCCTCGCCTACTGAGAAGAGTATTTCTCCATTCTTCTTTTCAACGATTTTACTGTGTGGTACCAGCATCTCATATTGTTCGTCATCCAAACCATTCAAAATCTTAATTGATTTCAGGGCCTCTTTTATATCCATCGGTCTCCCTTTCTGCTTAGCTGTCATTTTGGATATTATATCCCAAATCATACCGGCAAAACGATATCGTAACGATTCCTTATTTATTTAACCACCTGTTTCTCATGTATAATGGCAGTAAGCAATTGCAAGCAACATGTGTATGATCTCATTGAGGAATTTGATGACAAAACCATTTGCCATGATTATTGAAGACGACCGGGATACGGTTGCCATATTCCGGCATTTATTGGATTTTGCCGGCTATAAAACTGAGATCATCCTGCATGGTGAACGGGCAATTGACCGGTTGAAAATTGCCAAACCAGATATCATCCTGCTGGATCTTAATCTGCCCGGAATTTCCGGGGTCGATATTCTCAACTTCATCAAGGGAGATGAACGCCTCAAAGACATTCCAGTGGTGGTCATCACCGGGTATGCTGAAATGGCTCTCGGATTGGACACCCAAACCGACCTGGTTTTGCTGAAACCAGTCAGCGTAGACCAACTCACCAACCTGATACTCCGCTTGCGTCCTGTTGATGAGGATGCCTCCCTTGAAAAACCCCGTGATGAACTGACTGGGTTGTACAGCCGTAATTTCTTCATCAGCCGGATGGGATATTCCATCGAACGGGTGCGGCAATTAAGCGGCAGTTTATTTGGCATCATTTTCCTGGATATCGATGATTTCTCGACCTATGAAAAAGAAAAGGGGGCTGACTTTTCAAACTTTTTACTCACTGAAACTGCCGAGTTCCTCCGCGCAAACATCCGGACAATTGATACCATTTCACGTTTTGACCGCGATCATTTCTTCATCCAGATCGAAGATCTATCCACCAAGGATACGCTAGTCAAAGTCGCCCAGCGCCTTCAAAACAACTATACAGAACACATCCGCACCAAACTAGGATCCGGGCCGACAGTCAGCGCCGGAATCGTCTACTGCTCTGAAGAATACCTCTGGCCGGAAGATATCATCACCGATGCGGATATCGCTCTTCATTTTGCCAAACAGGATGATTCAGGTCTTGTTGGATTCAACCCCGTCCTGCATGCCAGTTACCGTGAGCCGCACAAGTATCAAACCATCCAGCGGGTCGGCCTTTCTCCTAAAGACCCAACCAAACCACGGTCAAGGCAATAAAAAATATTTTCCCCTGGCAGAATAAATAATGGGGCAAGGGAATCAATGCATCGATTTCCTTGCCCCAATTTTAACTCTAGAGCATTCTTGCAAATTTTAAATTAGATTTCAGATTGAACCTCAATCTCACTCGGAAACAAACTCAAAGGTTTCAATTGATGGGAGCGCCACAGGGATATACTGCCCCACCACATCGAGCTTGTTCGTGCCTGGTTCAAGTTTAACTGTTGTCTCCGGGCTTAGGGTTACCCGGTAATGCCCCTCGCTCACATATTCCGCCAGCCCAACCTCAACAACATCGTTAAGCGCATTGAATAATAAATATTTAACTTCAGCAATTTCACCTGACGGATAAGGTTCTCCCTGAAATTCTATATAGACATTAAAAGCGGCTTTCTGGCCGTTAACCACACGCCCATCCAGGCTGATGGTAACCTCACCAACTTTTGGAACAGCAAAGCCATCCCAGCGATTCGCCAAATCGGGGAAATTCGGGTTGTGGTTAAGAGTGACCGTTTCCGCCTCCAAATCAACATCTTCAAGGATGTATGGGCCAGTACCGATCCAGAAGTGGTTGTGTTGGTCATAGAAAGTTTGGATATTTGCATAACGGACAGCTGCTTCTTCAGCCGTGACATACTGTCCCATAGTCGGTTCGTATGGAATGAAATTCTCAGCAATGGCTTCTTCGAGGTTATCTTCCAGATATCTGAGTCCGGGACCACCGAGGAAATTCATCCACTCGATCTCATTCTCATCCGACTTATTGGGGCCGTAGGCAAGCTGGAGTTTTGCATCCGCCTTGTTGCCAACCGCGATCATTGCCCACTGTGCCTCGCCATAACCATATTCAGGCCAAAAAGCATTATGCGTACCGACAATCAATTCTGCATCGGTGTACCATTTATCTGAATAACATTCAATCACCAGCGGCTGTGTCGATAAAATCTTGAAACCCTTGAAAGCATCCAGAAAAGCCTCGAATGCGGGAACTGTGGCGTGGTCGTAGATTACGCTTGCTTCCTTGGACCGGTCAAAATTCATGATCATTTTCATCATAAAATCGCCAACAGATAATTTGCTTCCATCATGCCAGCTAACAAGCTCGAACAGATTTTCAGGGTAATAATAGACCACTTTTGTCTTAGCGGTCTGTTTTTCCGGGAATTTCTCTTCAGAGGTAATCCATGTCTGTGCGACGGCATCCCAATCAACCCAGGTATCCCCTGGTACAACAATCTCATCAACCACATCCAGAGTTAGCCAGTCCAACGTCTTATTGACTGGCAGTCCAGATACAACTGTTACTTCCGCCCGTTCAAGCCGGAACGGCAGAGAAAGGCCTGTGTGCGGGTGATCCACGAGGTCAGAAGACTGTGTCGGGATTTGCCATAAACGATCATCTACCCAGCCAGAACCATCAACAGGGTTAGCAGGATCATAGAACAGTTCGGGTTCAATCATTCGGACAACACCACCCACTCGATCAGTGAAGCGCATCGTCAATGGCCATAGAACATTGATGTCAATCCCAGTGGCCAGATTCCCGGCAACCTCAAGTTCAGGAATATAAGGAGAGACTGCCGGTGTATCCATCAGGAAGATCCGCTGGTTGTATTTCAAGCCGATCTTAATCGCTTGTTCAAACATCACTTTGCGTTGTTCCATGGTGGTGTAATTCTGGTTTGCCAGGTCATCCAACAGCTGGATATCTTCTACAGCCATTTCTTCCGCATAAACCGCCCACATATTATATGAGCCTTTAGGGCTGGAGGGGGAGTGATAAAATTGTGGCGCTTCAGACAGGTCTCGGCTTAAACCGCCCGCAACCCAACTACCGGTGTACAAATGCATTTTGCCATCCTGCATGTTACCGGCGGGCCAGATCGGAGACGCTTCTGAGGCAGTCATGTATTGGCGGTTTACCGTAAAGCCGACTTGTTCCAGCCAGGTGGAAATAATATCACCAATCTGCTGGCGGATACCATCCCCATCCAGGCGGATAATGAAGATTAACTCCACAAGCTCGCCTTCATAGAACCATTTGCCATCGACCAGCTCCGCACCCAGTTCTGTCATACCTTCTTCCAAGAGAGCTTTGGCTTTGGCGCGGTCTGGCTGGTAATAGACTTCGTATGGGCGGATGATCTCAATATAACGTCCGTATTCCGGACTGGTGGTTGCAATTGAGGTATATCTGGCAATCGCAGCCCCTGCATACACTTTCTCGATTATGTAATCCCGGTCTATCAGGAACTGCATCGCTTCGCGCACCTTGAGCGAGTAGAAGGGGTTTAATTTGCCAGTTGCTTCAAAGGTCGGGCCCACTGTGTTGAAGCTAATCTCATAGTTCCCGCCATACGAAGTAAACCCACTTAAACCGGTTTCTTTAATCGAAGTGATATCCTGAGGAGAACTCAAGGTAGAACCATAAACATCTGCTTCGCCAGCGGCAATTTTGGACACCGCAGATGCAGCATCAACCACTGAAATGATTACCTGGTCAAGCCACCCCCCCACTCGCGGAGCAGGTTCAGGCTCATCCAGGGGTTCTGCTGTCGGCTCCTTATCCGGGTTATTTTGAGCTGGCTCACTCGTCGGTACTTCTAAAGGTGCATTTTGTGGCGGTTCTTTTCCGCCACAGGCAACAAGAAACATGCCAAAGATTACAAACAAGCCTAGCGCTGTTAAAAGTTTCTTAGACATGTGTTCTTGCTCCTCCGATCAGCAAGCTGTTTATTAAATTGTGGGCTCATAATCAGATAATTCCGGTGGGAGCATCCACTGCTACTCCAGATAGTTATTCCCAGAGGCACAAACCCTAAACCTCAGTAGTTAATATTATCATTTTATCCTGGTTCTTCAACATAAAAATAATCCAAATATCGCCCATCATCCTGTACTGCGTGGAATACAAGCAACAAAACATAAGCTTGACCCTTTGGGGGATGAAGCTTTATCGTCCATTAAACGAGTATACCAAGCCTTACAGATTGCCACCTTAACAAAGGATTAAAGATATAGATATTCCTGGTAAACTTTCGTATAATGATGAAGAGCTAATTTCTATCATAAAATGAAATAATCCTTTGCAGGCAACTTTTACCAGGAAAATCCTGCTTGCCGGCTCGAAATCTTGAAGGGTGAGGCAAGCAAAAAGCCAGTCAGAGGGAGGACGAGAGATCAACCCTGGTAACTATCTGATTGCCATTCCATGCCAAAACCTGTCTGGAGGTAAATCGTGACCATCGAAAGCAGCGAACTGAAGCAAGTAACTGAGATTAGCACGGCGATACTAGATGAAGTTGAAAAGGCAGTCATTGGTAAACGCCGTTCTTTGGAAATCATGCTAACCGCCATTCTCAGTGAAGGCCACATCCTCATTGAGGACCTGCCCGGCTTGGGTAAGACCCTCATCGCCCGCAGCCTTTCCACCGCCCTCGGTCTTGATTTCAAACGCATCCAGTTCACTCCTGACCTGCTCCCCACCGACATCACCGGCGGATATATTTACGACCGATCCAATTCGGTATTCGTCCTCCGGGAAGGACCAATTTTTGCCAACCTCATCCTGGCAGACGAGATTAACCGGGCGTCACCCAAAACCCAGTCGGCCTTGCTCGAGGCGATGCAGGAAGGGCAGGTAACCCTGGAAGGCGAGACCGCCATCCTGCCCCAACCATTCATCGTCATTGGCACCCAGAACCCGATAGAATATGAGGGCACCTTCCCGCTCCCCGAAGCCCAGCTCGACCGCTTCATGGTTAAGGTTGAGATCGGGTATCCCACCCGCGCAGAGGAGATCGAAATTATCGACCGCCGGCATATCCGCAAGGAAGATGAAGTCAAACTCGACCAGATTACCAACGCTGAGGAGTTAATTGGCCTCCAGCAGATCATCGAACGAGTCTATGTTTCTCCCGACATTGAAAAATATATCGTCAGCCTGGTGCAGGAAACCCGCGAGAATAAAGAGGTAGCTGTCGGTGCAAGCCCGCGCGGCTCCCTCTCCCTGCTCAAGCTGACCCGCACCTGGGCTGCCATGCAAGGACGTGATTACGTCCTTCCAGATGACGTTAAGAAATTTGTTGTCCCCGCCCTTATCCACCGTTTGATCCTCAAGCCAGACCTCTGGCTGGAACCCCAGGCCGCCCACAAGATCCTGCTTGGCCTGCTCAATACCGTTCCTGTGCCGGTATTGGATGCGAGCCTGGGCAGAGAGTAAAACAACACTAAAGGTTTTAAAAATGAGCCTCCGTCTAGGGGGCTCATTTCATTATAGGAGTTTCTATAATTCCATAATAATTTTTATCAAAGTTATAAATATCAACTTCAAAGATTCAGTGCAAACCCAAAAAATTATCAAAACCCGATCGTGATGCTTCGGGCAATAGATTCAAATATATTCTGGATTGATCGCGCAATCCCCGATATCGGATCGGACATCTTGCAGCTGACAACCAGCAATCCCACCACCAGGGAAATAATTTTTATAAGCCTGCGTTTTTTACCACTCCTCATCCCAAACCCCTTTATAATCAATTTCTATTATTCTTTATACCGGATTTTAACTACTGGAACAAGCATCCGCCACACAAAAAGGCCAAAGGCAGAAGACACCTGGCAAAAAACACAAATTTCCCCGTCTGAATCTGCTCAAATCATATTTTTATGCGCTAAACCAGGTTGCTAATGCCCGCTTTCATCTATTGGCGTCCAACATTCCTTGACACAATCAACCCCACACCTTAAAATCCATGCACCTGTTTTCACAAAACAAATATATTCCACTGGTCCTGGAGAATGATGTACCGGAACGAGAGCATTCCGGTACTGGTGTTTTTGTTTCCCTGTGAAAACCGATTCAATTCACTATATAGGAGGTAGTTTGAATCAATGAACTTCATGGAAATCCACCCGTTTGAAATCACTATGGTTTGGGCAGTATTCGGCACTGCGATCATCGCCCTGCTGTATGCGCTCTGGCTGGCCCGGCAGATCCTCGCCTATGATAAAGGCACCGAGGAGATGCAAAAAGTCTGGCGTGACATCAAGAAAGGTGCGAACACCTACTTGAGGACACAACTCCGTACAGTTGCAGTCATGATCCTGGCCCTCACCGTACTCATGTTCCTGAGTGTGTACCTCGTTCGGCCTACACCCGAAGCCCGGCACATGTTTGGCGACAATGCCCGAATGGTCATTGGCCTTGCAAGAGCCGGTGCTTTTTTTATGGGGTCCACCTTCTCTGCGACCGTCGGATTTGTTGGGATGAACATGGCAGTCGAGGGCAATGTCCGCGTGGCATCTGCCTCCCGGGTCAGCTACAGCGAAGCCCTCAAGATCGCCTACCGCTCTGGCACGATCACCGGCATGCTCACCGATGGTCTTGGATTGTTAGGCGGCACCCTGATCTTCATCATCTTTGGAGAAGCCTCCCCCGACGTGCTGCTCGGCTTTGGATTTGGCGGCACCCTGCTGGCCCTTTTCATGCGCGTCGGCGGCGGCATCTACACCAAAGCTGCTGATGTCGGCGCTGATCTTGTCGGCAAAGTGGAAGCCGGCATGGAAGAAGACGACCCGCGCAATGCGGCGGTGATCGCCGACCTGGTTGGTGATAACGTTGGTGACTGCGCCGGTATGGCCGCAGACATCTTTGAAAGCTACGAGGTGACCGTCGTCTCCAGTCTGATCCTTGGTCTGGCCCTGAATGCCATCACCGGGCAGTTGGTTTGGATCATCGTTCCGCTTCTCATTCGCGGCGTCGGCGTGATTTCCTCCATCATCGGCACCTATGCGGTTTCCCTGTGGAAGAACACCGATGCTGAAGAAGCCATGTTCAAAAGCTACGAACTCTCCAGCGCCATCACCATCACCTCCGCCTTCCTGATCTCCTACTTCTATGCCGGAGACCTGCGGATGGGCGTGCTGAACGCCATCGGTGTTGCCCTGGCCGTAGTCTTCAACCCGCTGACCGCATACGCCACCAGTTCGCAAAGCAAGCGCGTCCAGCAAATTTCCGCCTCATCCCGCTTTGGCCCTGCCTTGGTGATCCTTGAGGGTTTGAGCCTCGGCTATCTGTCCAGCGCCTGGGCAGTCTCCGCCATTGTGGTAGCCCTGGGAGGTTCCATCCTGATCTACTCCGCTGCCCTGCCTGAGACCCTTGCCACCATCCTGCTGTTTGCCGGTATCGGCATCGGCATAATTGGCGGCATCTGGCAGGCCGTCCGTAAGAAATCCTGGGTAGATGGCCTGATCCTCGCCATGTGGACACTGGTTTTGTCCTTCTTCCTGTACAGCATGTCTCCACTGGGTGCCGGAGATGTACTTCCCGAGTTCTTTGTGGACGGCAAGGTAACCAGCGAAACCCTTTTCACCTATATTCTCTTTGGGGTTTCCATGATCGGCGTAGGTATGCTCTCACACACCGGCAACAACGTCAGCATGGACACCTTCGGCCCGATCGCTGATAACGCCAACGGCATCGGCGAGGTGGCCGGGATGGAACCAGAACAGCGCAAGATCATGGCTGATCTGGATGCCGCCGGTAACACCACCAAGGCAATCACCAAGGGTGTTGCCATTGGTTCTGCCGTGGTTGCCACCCTATCTCTGTACGGCGCCTTCTTCACCGATATCAAACGGGTCTGGCCTACCGATCTGCGCGGTGCATACGAGCCAGCCGTCAACCTGACTGACCCGACCGTATTCGTAGGCCTGCTGATCGGCGGAATGCTCCCGCTCCTCTTCGGCGGTTTAATGATCAAAGCAGTCAACCGGGCTGCCTCGCAGATGATGGCTGAAGTCCGCCGCCAGCTGCGCATCCCCGCCATCTGGGAAGGCAAGCAAACCCCGGATTACACCCGCGCGGTCGAGATCAGCACCAAAGCTGCACAGTCTGAACTGGTGCCGCTTGGCTCAATTGCTGTTTTGACCCCCATTGTGGTTGGCTTGCTGCTAAAAGAGCAGGCTCTTGGTGCTTTCCTCGCCGGGATCATCGTCAGCGGGCAGCTGCTGGCAGTTTTTATGGCCAATGCCGGCGGCGCCTGGGACAACGCCAAGAAATACATCGAGGACGGAAACTTCGGTGGAAAAGGCACGCCCCAGCACGACGCCGCGGTGGTTGGCGATATCGTCGGCGACCCGCTCAAGGACACTGCTGGCCCAGCCCTCAACCCAATGATCAAGGTGATGAACATGGTCGGTCTGATCATGGCTCCCATCGTAGTTGAATATGCCGAGCTCACCCCACTGACCGTCGGGATCATCCTCGTCAGTGTGATCATCATCGCCTGGGCATATCGCCGCTCAGACCGCAAATTCGAACTGATCGAAGATCAAGCTGGATTGGAAGCTATTTCCAAACCAGAGTAGTATTCATTAGACAGTTGTCAGTAAACAGCTGCGGGGCTGAGGTTATTCTCAGCCCCGTTTTTTTGAACCAATCTGAAATTTCAGATCAATATTCTCAGATCAAATCCTATTCTGCAGACAACCGATCACAGGCTGCTGGCTGCACCTTCAATCTGCTGATTGAAACTCCAAATCGCTTGCAACTTACTCCAGAATAAGGCATACTTTCATTATAGAAGGAGAAATCTGTATGGTTAGTATTTCACTCAGAGCTTATGTCAATGAAATCAATGATCTTGTCGATGAACATCAGATTGATGAGGCCATCGCACACTGCCGCCACATTCTGGAGCATTACCCCAAACATGTAGACACCTATCGCATGCTTGGAAAAGCCTATCTGGAAGAGCAGCGTTACGGGGATGCGGCAGATATAATGCAGCGGGTCCTGTCCTCTGTTCCAGAGGACTTTATCGCCCAGGTGGGCATGAGTATCATCCGGGAAGATGAGGGCAATTTAGATTCAGCCATCTACCACATGGAACGCGCCTTTGAAACCCAACCTTCCAACCATGCCATACAGAGTGAACTGCGCCGCCTGAACACCAAGCGAGATGGCATTGAACTCACCCGGGTACGCCTGACGCGCGGCGCTCTGGCCCGCATGTATGCCCACGGTCATCTCTACGACCAGGCCATTTCTGAACTGCTGGCTGCCTTATCGGAGAATCCAAATCGCTTCGATCTCCAAAATCTTCTCGCAGAGATGTATTACAAAACCGACAAGAAGGTTGATGCCGCCGAGACTTGCACCAGAATCCTTGAAAAACTTCCCTACTGCATAAACGCCAACAAACTGCTCACCCAGATTCTGGAAGAAAGTGGGCGCCCCGAGGAAGCCCAGCGCTACCGGCAGCGCTGGATGGCCCTTGACCCCTACGCCAAGTTTGTGGGCGAAGAATTTCCTCTGATCGACACTGTTCCAGATAATCATGTCTCTCTGGAACATCTCGAATATGACCCCAGCAGTCTTTACGAAATGGAAAAAGGCCAACCCGCTTGGGCCACCTCTTTGGGACTTTCACTATCTGAACAGGGCGAGGAAACAGGCGAACCGATACCAGATTGGCTGGAAGACCAAGCAGGAGATCAATTTGATGATCTGCGGCCCACAGAGATGCTGCCGCCAGAAGAGGCTGACCCCTTTTTCAATGATCAATCTGCTGTAATGGATGGCAAGCGGATTGGGTTGATCCCACAGGCCGAAACCGGAGACCAAGTTCAATCTGACGATTGGCTCCCAGACCTTGATGACGCTGCCCAAGCTGCTGAACCATCCAGCAAAGAAGAAGACTGGCTTGCCGCACTCGACACCGCAGAAGCGGGCGATTTATCCGATACTGATCCCAGCCCATTCAGCTTAGATGATGAACAAGAAGCCGATGAATGGCTTACCTCATTGGAAACACCCTCTAAAGAACCCGATTTGTTCACCGAAGATCAAGAAGAGGAGGACTGGTTTGCATCACTGGAGACACCAGACGAAGGCCCCGAACCCTCCGATCAGGAACTCTTAGCAGATCAAGAAGATGAAGATACCGATGACTGGCTTGCCTCATTGGAGATGCCTACTGAAGAACCCGATCTATTCACCGACGATCAGGAAGATGATCATGACTGGCTTGCCTCGCTTCAGGAAAAAACCAGCGATGTTTTTCCCTCATCGAAAGAAACCGCTGCCGCAGACCCTGACACAGAATTACCAGACTTCTTAAAGCAAGCTGGCTGGCAGGCAGGTTCCAGAACCGCGGATGAATATGCCCCGATGGATCTTAATGAGGAAGAAGAATTAGCCGCAGCAGAGATCCCGGATTGGATCAAGGAAATGGCCCCGGCAGAAGAGGAACGTGAAGAAGAAGACCTCACTGCTGAAGCAGACCCCGAATGGATGAAATCGCTTGACGCGCCGGCCAGCAGTCCGGCAGACTGGCTCAAAGAGCTGGAAAAAGAAACCCCTGAAACAGGCACCGCATCAGGGCAGGAGATCGAAGCCGACGATGCCGGGATGGCCTGGCTGGAGACCCTGGCCGCAAAACAGGGCATCCCGGATGAAGAATTAACCACCACTGCCGAACAACGGGCAGAAATCAGCGCAGAAGACCTGTTGCCTGACATTTCCAGCGATGATATCGACAGTCACGATATGCCCCAACTGCAACCGGAACCCGCTGAGGAGGAATCTGCGGATACCGATTGGCTGCAACAGATCGGAAAACGGGATGAGATTTTAGACGAGGAAGAACTCCCCGAAGAGCCTGGAGATGAAACGCCTGCCTGGCTGGAATCCATCCAGCAGGATGACGCTTCTCAGGCAGATAGAGGGGATGACGACACCATCTCCCGCTTCTTGGCAGCCAAGGCAGTCCTGGGTGCGGATTCCGCCCCGCCTGACGAAACAGAAGCGGATGAACCCGCCATTGAAGACTGGCTGACTGAAGCCGCTGAACCGTTGGAAGAACCCCCCCAACCCGCTTCCCCTGTGGATGAGGAAGCCGACAGCTTCGATTCCGCCTGGCTGGACGCGATCGGCGCTGAGGCCGCTCAGGAAGCCGCTGAGCACCAACCCGCGTCATTCAAAGAACTTCTTCCAGCCGAGGATCAACTAGAGGAAGAACCCCCGCAACCCGCCTCCCCCGTGGATGAAGAAGCCGACAGCTTCGACACCTCTTGGCTGGATGCGATCGGTGCTGAGGCAGCCCAAGAAGCCGCTGAAGAGCAACCGGGCGAAGATGAATGGCTGGCTGGTATCGCCCAGACATCGGAAGCTGAAGACGATGAACCCGGCACCGACTGGCTCAAAGCCATCAGTCAGGAGGCCGGTGAAGAAACCGCTGAAGAGCAACCCGAGAAACCTGAGGAAACGCCCCAAGAAGAGAGCTCGCCCTCCGACCTGCAAGCGGAGCCGGCTGGAGAAACTATGGAATCTTTCTCCCCGGTTGACGAAGAGGAAGACGACTTCGATATGGACTGGCTCGATGAGATCAGTTCTGAAGCTGCTGGACAAGCTGCCGGAGAAGAAGCCATTTCACCTGTTGACCAGCACCTGGAAGATCTCGATATTGACTGGCTTGATGAGATCAGCCCTCAAGCTGCCCAAGAAGCCCCAGAAGAAGAGACGGCTCTGGCAGATGAAGCTCCCGAAGCGGATCAGTGGACACCCGGACTGGCTGACGAAACCCTGCAACCCGTATCCCCGGCAGAGGAAGACCAGGAAGACCTCGATGTAAGTTGGCTGGAAGACATTGGCACCGAAGCCGCCCAGGAAGCTGAAGAAGAAAAACCGGAACCGGTGGAGGAATCGCCAGCGGGAGAAGATTGGTTGGCTGCCATCGAGCAAGAAGATGATCTCAGCCAGCAAGACATCATCTCCGATACCGATGCCTGGCTGCTCAGTATGGAGGAAGCATCTGTTGAAGAACAGGAAGAGCCTGAAATCGAGATCACCGGATCAGATGAATGGCTCACCTCTCTTGGGGTGCAGTTGGAGGAAGATCAGGTAGAGGCTGAACCTACCGTACCCTCGGAAGTCAAAACCCCGGATGAAGAATTTACAGAAGCCCAAGTCGAGGCGGAAATTCAACCTACGACGGCTGAAGAATGGCAGCCTGAGAGCGAGATCGAACCAGTTGACGAAGCAGAGCCGGCACCTGATCCGTTCGCTGAAAAGTTAGAAGCAGCCCGCCAACAAGTGCAGGTAGGTGATCTGGATGGCGCCCTAAAAACCTTTGGGGCACTGATCAAAAAAGGAAAGCTGGTTGAGGAGATCATCCAGGACCTGATCGAGGCTGCCACCCGCCATCCGATCAATGTCAATCTCTGGCAGATGCTTGGAGATGCACATCTCAGATTAGATCAACTTCAAGAAGCCCTGGATGCTTATTCCAAAGCAGAGGACCTTCTCCGCTAATATTTACTGCGAACCAGGTATCAGAAGGATCGCCGTTTGGCGGTCCTTATTTTTGATTTAACCTCACTCTCAGGTATAATTGGCGGTTGAGAATATGTGGAAAAAAAACAATACAATCATAATTTTCTGGAGGTATTTATCATGGAACAAACCCTGGTTTTCGTCAAACCCGATGGTGTACAGCGCGGTTTGATTGGGGAAATCATCGCCCGGTTGGAAAAACGCGGTCTCAAACTGGTCGCCGCCAAATTCATGCAAGTCTCAGAAGAATTGGCTGGTCAACATTATGCCATTCACAAAAATGAACCATTCTACGATAGCTTGATCGAATACATCACTGCTGCCCCGGTGATGGCCATGGTTTGGGAAGGCAATCGCGCAGTCGAAGCTGTCCGCCAGACGATGGGCGATACCCGCCCCACTGACGGCAAGTCCGGCTCCATCCGGCAGGATTTCGGCCTCGAGATCGGTCGAAATCTCACCCACGCTTCAGACAAGCTTGAAAACGCAAAAAAGGAGATCGAACTGTGGTTCTCTTCAGAAGAGATCATCTCATGGCAACGCGTGCTGGATGAATGGATCTTTGAGTAAAGCATATTTTATCCACTAAAAACAGGGAGCCGGAGAAAAACCAGCTCCCTGTTTGATTAAACCTAACAGGTCTCACTGCAGATGGAGAATGATTTTACCCTCAGACCAAAGCTTCTCCAGGTTATAATATGTGCGCTGGAGGGGTGAGAACAAATGCAAGATCACATCCCCAAAATCCGCCAGAATCCAACCATCCATCTCCGTTCCTTCCACCCGCGTTTTCAGACTGTGCTTCTCACGCACCTCATCCACCGCGGCCTTAACCAAAGCATTCAACATCCGGTTACTTGTTCCGGTGCAGATCACAAAATAATCAGTAAAGGGGGCAACACCCTGCAGGTCCATCAATAAGATGTCTTCCCCCTTCTTTTCTTCCAGTGCATCAACAATTGTTTTGGCAACTGTAAATCCGTCCAAATTCACCTCTTTCATTCATCCGTGATTTCTGATGTGAGAATTTTACTATAAACCGCTCCATCCGGGCCAAGATCGCTGCGGAAGAGAGTCACACTATCAATCCGTGCCGCCCCCAAAAATCCGATCTTGTGAGTGCGCAGCAAATCACTCGCCTGGCGGATCTGGTTATGCGAGGCATTGCGGGAGATGCGCCCAAAGGTAAGGTGAGGGTTGAAATTGCGTTGATCAGGGGCATATCCCAATCGGGCTGTTTCCACATCAAGCCGCCTCTGAAGATGGATCAACTCATCTGGTGCTTCCACACCTGTCCACAGTACTCTCGGCCTGGTCATATTTGGAAAGACACCAAACCCACCCACGCTGATCTCAAAGACCCGGTGCTGGGCTGCTTCAGACTGGACAATTGATTGAATCATCGGGATATTATTCTCAGATACATCCCCAAGGAATTTCAAGGTTAGGTGGATGTTGTGCACCGGCACCCAGCGAACAGGTAGACCTTCCAGAAGTTCCTGCAGCTGCTTTGAAGCCCGTTCCAGGGCATCATTCAGACTTTCAGGCAGGTCAATAGCAATGAATGATCGAATTGCCGACATTTTTCACTCCAGACTCTTCGATTGGTAGACTTCTGGGTTAATCAACAACTTCCGTACGAGAATTTCCATCTCGACGGCTTCTATTTCACAATAGCACAAACCAAATCAAAAGGCAAGCCTTTTAAAACTGACCAAACACTGGAAAAAAACCAATCAAATCCTGACCAATTTTCACAATTGCCCAACTGCCAGCTAAAAACTATCGGTCAAGTTACGATAATCCTCTTCTGTGTCCACGTCCAGTCCATCCCGGCGGTCATACCAGGGAACCATTAACTTCGTAAACTTTGAGTAAACCTGTCTGCCACCAGAATCTCCCGACAGTTTCAGTAAATCCGGGAAAACTACACGGTCAAAAAGGACCGGGTTACCCCTTCGCTGGTCAATCAGCGGGACCACTAGCGGATAGTTCTGCGCGGAATATGCCTCCAGCAGCGTCTCGATCAACCTCACGGGTATCTGGGGCTGATCCACAAGAGAGAATACTGCTGCCGACACCCGCTCCAACCCTGAAAGGTATCTGGCTGCGGTCCGCACAGAAGTCCCCTGCCCTTCTCCCCAATCCGGGTTATGAACGATTTTAACCGCCAATCCATGCAGCGCTTTTACTACTTCACTCTGATATGCACCAGTCACGACGATCACAGGTGCGAGACCGGCTGCCAGAGCAGTCTCAGCGCAGACCCGCACAAAGGGCTGCCCCTGCCAATCTAATAATTGCTTGGGGCGCCTCAATCGCTCAGAACCGCCGGCAGCCAGCACTACTCCGGCCACCTGGCGATAGATCGCCTTCACCTCATCGCACTCAGATTTCAGATCGGTGGCAATCACAGCATTATAGTTAGGTAAAATCAAATCCCCCAGCTGTTTTGCCTGTCCGGCTAACTCAGGCGAGTCCACCTGGGTGACCAGCGCATAACGGATTGCATCTGGTGGAATATTCTTCAACCCGCCTTTAGCCGCACCCAATACGGCAGCCAATCCATCTACTGTGACCTGCTCCCCGACTTTGATACCGGAGAGGGCGGAAAAAATCTCAGGGCGGTGCACATACCCCTCAGCCAGCGGTTCCCCCAATCCACTTAACCCCGCACAAACCACAACACCATGGGCCCACGGCGGGATGGCAGGTTCGTGGGCTGCAGGCGCTTTGAGAGGAAGCCTGCGAGAACCATCCCCTTCCACCAACAGAGCAGACTCCAACTGCGATGCCAGTTGATCAAGCGCAGCCAGGGTTGAAAAAGGCAATCCCTCCGTGCGGTAATCATGCCTGGTTGGTCCGGTAATCAAAATTAATCCGGAATAGTTTGCAAGGTCAATCCCTTTGAAATCCTCCACCTCAGAGACCACAAAATGATGATCAGCCCAATTGATCTGGCTGATTGCCAGATGGGTGCTTGCAGTGACAATCACCCGAGCGAAGCCGTCTGCCAAAACCTGGCGCGCCAGCCGGAACATACTGGTAGATTTTCCCCCCGCCCCCACAAACACCAGCCGGCTTTCAGGACCAACCGGGATGGCATTAATTAGCCGCAAAGATTCTGCTCCTGATGCTATCCCTGGACAGAATCGCTTCCAATACTCCCCCGCCGATGGCCAGCGCCTTATCCGAAACCATAAACGCATACTTAGGGTCACCCCGCGGGTCCAGGTCGCCGATCTTCATTCCGGCCCGCACCTCAATGCCCTCATGCAACAGTCCGCGCAAGGCACCGTCAAACGGCGCCCGTAATTCCGCTTCATTAACACTCGCTATCAAGTCGCCTTTGGATACCAGATCTCCAATTTGCCTATGCGCAACTATCCTTCCGTCCGCTGGCGCACGCAGCACCCGCTCTCCATGCTTCCCCAACACACCCTCAGGCACACCGGTATCCGCAATCGCGCCCCCCTCCCACATCACCCGGCCTAAGGTGTGTCCTCTAACCGTCTCCACCACAGCATGGCAGTCCACCCCGGCTGTGAAACCCGGTCCCAAGCCAATCACCAGCGGAGCAAGTTCCAGTCCGGTCTCTGGCGGGCGTTTCCGCATCCGGGCATCCACCACCACCAGCGGCGAATACTCGGCAAGAGACGCCAGTTCCCGGTCGACCAAAACCGCAACCTCGCCATTCTGATGAATACTGGGCACCTCGCGAATCCCTGCTGCCAGCCGCCCAGTGATTTCTTCCACATGCACTTCCTGGCTGAAAACCGCCTCAGCAAAAGAAACCTCCCGCCGCACCACCAGCGGATGTGCCAGTTCTGTCACCAATACCACAAACCCCGACCGGTGCACACGCACAGCCACCCCACTCGCCAGGTCTCCCCCTCCGCGAATTAATACCCGGTTGTTCTTATCCATTTAAAAACCCTAAAATCATTGGGGTCACCTGGTCCGCCTGCCGGTAATGGGGAATATGCCCTCCCCCAGAAATTGGGTGAAACTCAGTGTGCGGAACCAGACTCAAAAACAATTTGCTGAATTTATATGGCACAGTTGTATCTTCCTCCCCCCAAATTAAAAATACCGGCAGATCGCTGATCCTTCCCAACTCCCGGTAGACTGGCACGCCCCTCTCTGCCACGCCCGTCCGCATGGTGGAAAGAAGGGCACGCCGAAATCCCTTGATCCGCATCTGAGGACGGTATCGCTCAATCACCAGCTCAACTTCGGCAGGTTCAAAGATCGATTTCCCCACTAAGCGCTCAAATAATTTCTCGGAGACCAGGCCGAATACCATTTCTCCAACCAATGGAACTAGCAGCAGCCGCATCAGGGAAGGTATCTCCAGCGGAAAGCCAGCTGGGGCAAATAAACCCAGTTTCTCCAACCTGTCACGGTGACGGACAGCAAAATTGGCCGCCACCAACCCACCCATAGAGAGGCCAAATACTGCCCGGCATTGATCCATTTCGAGCGCGTCCAGCAGGTCTGCCAGCTGGCGGGTGAATAGATCCAAATCATATCGCAGGTGCGGCCGGTCAGAATATCCGCGTCCGAACAGATCATAGCGCAGCACCCGGAAACCAGCCGCAGCCAGGGATTCAAAGGTAGGATCCCAGATAAAATGCGGTACTGAAAATCCATGCACCAGCACTACAACCGGCATATCATCCAGACCAGCAAGCTGGTAATGGGTGATGCCGTCACCCAGGCGAATAAAACTTCCCCTCACCGATTGGCGAAAATCTGGTGTCAGATGAATTACCTCACCGCTCACCGGAAATTCAAAAGGCATCTATCCTAAATCTTTCCCAGCGCCCGAAGTACGCGCTCGGGTGTCAAGGGGAAATCATCCACCCAAACACCGGTGGCTTGATGAAAAGCAGCTATAATCGCTGGCGCTAATGGGATATAAGGCATCTCAGCCATGCCTCGGGCGCCAAATGGGCCGATCTTATCGGCATACTCCAGGATCAGCGAGTCAACTTTTTCAGGCACATCCAGGATCGTCGGGATCAGATAAGTGGACAGTTTATCGGTAACCACAAATCCACCCTGCTGGATGAAATTTTCCATCATCACATACCCGCCGGCCTGCACTACGGCTCCTTCGATCTGGCCCTCAATCTGTTGCGGATTCAGTGCCTTGCCCACATCGTCAGCACAAACCACTCTGATCAGGCGTACCTCGCCGGTCTCGGTATCCACTTCCAGATCGACTGCCTCCGCTACATAGCCATAGGCAAAATTTGGATTTTCACTTCTCCCCGTCCCTGGTTCAAGCGGTGTGGTTGCAGGCGGTACATATTTAAACTCAGCAACCGCCGGGCGGTCTTCATTCTGCCATTTCTCCAGGGCCATCCTGGCGGCTCCAATGATCGCATTCCCAGCCATAAAAGTCATCCGCGAGGCAGATGTGCTGCCTGCATCCCCGGTGACAGCGGTATCGGCCACGACCAATTCAACGATCTCAAGCGGTACGTCCAGCATTTCAGCCGCGATCTGCTGGTATAGCGTATGCGCCCCCTGCCCGACATCCGAACCGGCCTGGTGTACCACCACCCGCTCGATCTCGCCAGTGCCGTGCAGTTCAACTGTCGCCCAGTTTCGTTCTGGGAAGCCGTAGGAAAACCCCACATTTTTATAACCGCAGGCAAACCCAGTTCCACGTTTTAAATGGGATTCAGCCGGGTCTTCAATCTTCGCCTTGCCCCATCGACCATCCTTCTTCTGCCAGCCGCTGCCTTGCGCACATTGTTCAATCACCCGGTCCATCGTCACCGGTGAAGGCAGGGGGGCCTGAGTATGTCCTTCCACACCGTCAGTGATCACATTCTTCATCCTGATCTCTACCGGGTCCATCTCAAGGGCATCTGCCAGCTTATTGATCTGCGACTCGGCTACAAACGCGCCCTGCGGCCCGCCAAAACCGCGGAATGCCCCTCCGGGGAGATTGTTGGTATAGATCGCGCAGGCATCCACCCACACATTCTCAATGGCGTACGGCCCGGATACTGCAATCACTGCATTCCCCAGCACTTTGTTGGAGGTGTAGTTATAGGCTCCCGCATCCGCCAGCATCTCCGACTGGGCTGCAATCACCCGCCCATCCCTGGTCGCGCCCCATTTGGCCCGGATCAGGTACGGGTGGCGCTTATGATGGCCAATCATCGACTCCTGCCTAGACCAAACAATCTTGATCGGGCGTTTAATCCCGCGTTCCCCCAACCGCCATAAGGCCAGGGCCATCACGATCTGGATAGAGACATCCTCCCGCCCGCCAAATGCACCTCCAATCGCCGGATGGATCACCCGAATCTTCTCTAGGGGCAAATCAAGCGCATGGGCGATCATCGCCGCTTCTTCATGTGCCCACTGACCGGCACATGCCACAGTAATTCGGCTTTGCTCATCCCAATAGGCGATCCCCGCTTCCGGGGCCAGGTAAGCATGCTCCTGTGCGGGAGTGAGATACTCTCCCGCAACAATCACATCTGCTTTGGCAAAAGCTGCATCCACATCCCCCTTGCGGATCTGGTAGCAGTAGTAAGCGTTGCTATCCTCATCAGGATGGATCAGGGGCGCATCCGGCTGCCGGGCAGCTTCCACATCGGTGATCACCGGCAGGTCTTCATACTTTACATTGATCAATTCACAAGCCTGCGCAGCAATCGCATCTGTCTCGGCAACTACTACTGCCACCTGGTCGCCGACAAAGCGCACCCGGTCGGAAAATGGTTTGGCTGCCCCCGGACCGCACAGCACTGGTTGGTCTCTTTTGGTCAGGCCGTATTCATTCACCGGAACATCGCTGGCGGTGAACACACCGATCACGCCCTCCAGCGCCTCAGCCTGACTGGTATCGATCGCCTGCACAATCGCATGCGGACGCCCGGCAAAGAGGATCTTCATGTACGTCTGGTTTTCCATATTCAGGTCGCCGGGGTATGCTGTTCTCCCGGTTACCTTGCCTTCAGCGTCCACTCTGGTGACAGATTTTCCAATTACTTGCATTGGTACTCCTAACTTCTGATTAGACAGCCCTCAGCCGCTCCCGCTCCATGCGGAAGATACGCTTCAGCACCGCCACTCCGCAGGCGTAAGTCGGGTCCATCCCGAAGTACGACAGACTGGCTGCCCCCAGGTTCATCCCCTTGCTCAGCGGCTTATCTGAAGCGTAGTGCAGCATTCCCAGATCGAAGGGTAGCTCGTACAGATTGACCACCTCATTCACCGGGTGGCGCTTGGGGCGGATCAACTCATAAATCGCCGAGAGGTACGGCCCGGCTTCCATCTCGATGTCGGTATATCCCTCACGGTAAAACACATCCATGTATTCATGATTCTGCAAAAATGTTCCCTGCACGGTGACCGCTTTCTGGTTATCCAGCGCTGTACCAAAGACCAAATACGGGGAGACATCCTGACCTTTAAAGCAGTTGGCAAACAGATACGTATTCAGCGACTGCCCGTCGTACACCACATTGGGGAGCATCACATCACCCACAACCCCATTCAATGTGGCTGCCTTGCCGATGATATAGATCCCCAGCACCTTGCCCACATTGTCAGCAATCTCTGTGAGCACCTGATAGGCTGCCAATCCCAACGGGTAATCAATATTGATGATCATTGCATCGCTGTTTGCCAGTGATGGGTGCAAGTCTCCCCGAAGGCGAGGGTCTATCTTCTCAAAATCCAGGTCCGCGATCGGGATCAACTGGGTCTCCAGGTCAAAATTATGTTCGCCTTTGATCCGGGAAATAAAAGAGGCTGCCTCCAGTTTAGATTTTTCCTCCTTCAGCCGGTCTCCCAATCGAGTGCCCGCAGACTTCTTTAACAAGTAATAAAAGAAGTTCTCACGCGGCGCCCGCACCTCCTCAGCCTGGATTTTGGCCCACTCCTCCTGCAAATCTTGATCCTTCGAATCATGCAGGAAGGCAAGCAATTCCTCCTCATGTGAGAGCGCAAAGCCAGTCACCAGGTTGATAATGCTATGCGGATTCGAGGAGACAAAATAAACCGGGCGAAACTCCAGTTCTGGTTTGGTCTGGCTGATCTGCTCCCACCAACGGTGGATCGCCTGCCGGTATTCACTCAAAGAACTATCCAGTAGCCGGATGCGGAAATCTGCCTTTCGGGAAGCAACCTTCGCCAAGACCTGCTCAAAATCCTCTCCCCATATCGAGACCAGCCGGTTCATATCATCCAGGCTCAACCCCAGCATTGTTGAGAGGTCCGCCAGGCGGATCGGGTCATTCAATAAATTTGAAAATTCAAATCCTTCCGGCAGCCTTTGAAGCAAGCGGTGAAGTTTATTCCATTCAATCTGGTAGGCAGCCAGGATCGGTACCAGGTCATCTATGTCAGACCGGCTGGCAATCAAACAAGCCAGCGTATCCTTGCCATTAAAATAGCATCTGCGGCGCCGTGCTGGAGCACGCACTTCCGCCCACTCGGTGATCCCCTCAATCCCAAATTCGGCAAAAGTCTCAAAACTCTGGCCCAGAACTACCAGTCCCACCTGGCTGATCACTGCGGGGAGGCGCAGCACACTGTACACAAACGCCGACATATCCACAATCATTGATCGTGCCAATGGATGCAGCAGAGAATTCATCGCCGCATGTGCTTCTTCCAAACTGCGCACACGCACCTCGTTGGAGGCGCGCATCAGCGAATAGGTAGTGCGGATAAAAAGGTCGATTTCTTCCGAGGCAACTTCTGGGACTGTTCGTTCCATGTTAAATTGAACCTGATCTTATTCGTAGTTCGGTTTTTTCAACTTGCGTTTCCGCTTAAACTGCTTGGGGGGTGCTTCAAACTTCTGCAGTGTGCTTCTAGATGATGTGCTGTAGACCACAGCATTCACCACCGCAAGAAAGCCGTACAAGATCAGCGCAATCAAAAATGCAAATACCAGAAGCGCCGGCCAATTTATGATCGCCCCTACAAATGGAATCTCCACAGGCGGCGCTAGAAGCTCTTCAGAGATCACAATGTTGTTTTCATCCAAAAAAATCATCAACTGGTTTGAGATCGCCAATGAAAGGATCGGGATCCCGATAATCAAGATCAAGCCAATTCCCCGCCAAACTGGATGCGGTTCTTCCGATCTTTCCTTCACACCGGAGTTTACATATCTGGTCATCCCATTTGCCTCCTTTTGGCAGCATCCTCAACTGCCTTGATGATCTTATAATAACCTGTGCAGCGGCACAGATTCCCGGTCAATGCCTGCTGGATCTGCTCCCTGTTGGGTGCCGGAATCTCTTCCAGCAGTTTTGCCGCTGACATCAAAAATCCGGGGGTACAATAGCCGCATTGCACCGCCGCATCTTCGATGAATGTTTGCTGTACAGGGTGGAGTTGATCTCCTTGTTTCAAACCCTCAATAGTCACAATCTCAGCGCCGTGCGCCCGCGGGGCTGGCACCAGGCAGCTCATCACAGCAGCGCCATCCAGATAAACAGTACAGGCGCCGCATTCTCCCTCAGCGCAGCCCTCCTTGGTCCCGGTCAGTTGGGCTTCCTCTCTCAGCAAATCCAGCAAGGTTTTTTCAAAACCAGTCGTAAAACGATAAGGCTTTCCATTGATTACAGTCTCAATCGCCTTGTTTCCACCCTCAAAATCAGCCTCTTCGATCAAGGGCAGAATCCTCTGACGAGAGGAGAGCAGCGGCAGCTTTGCCGGGTAATTCTCATTCTGAACATCATCCGCCAGACGTCCAAGCGTCCGGCGGGCGATCACCCCAACCATATACCGCCGGTAAGCCGCGGTCCCGCGGAGATCATCTATCGGATTGGCAGCTTTCACAGCCAGATCAGCAGCTTCCCCGATCACCTCTGGTGTAAGCTGCTTACCAACCAGGTAAGCCTCAGCCTCAGGGGCATGTACAATCGTAGGCGCTACCGCACCCAATGTAATCGCCGCTTTAGTGACAGTACCCTCCTCAAAGGTCAGCACCGCTGCCAGATTGAGCACGGAGATTGCCTGTGCTTTGCGCAGTCCAACTTTATAAAACATTCCGCGCTGGTTATTGCGCATCGCCGGAAAGGAGATCTCCGCCACCATTTCATCCGGCCGGAGCTGGTTCTTTCGCACACCGGTGATGAACTCGCTTAAGGGCAGCTGGCGCGCACCTTGCGCCGAACGCAGGGTCACCCGGGCGCCTAGTGCAACCAAAGGCGTGATCGTATCATTAGCCGGAGAAGCCGTGATCAGGTTCCCGGCAATCGTTCCCCGGTTCCTGATTTGCGGCGCGCCCACCTCCCAGCAGGCCTGAGCCAGCGGCAGCGCCTGCTCGACGATCAGCTTCGAGGCAGCAGCCAGATTGTGAGTAACCATCGGCCCCAGGTGAATGAAATCTTCTTCATCGAGCTGGATTTCATCCAGGCATTCGATCCGGCTGATATCGATCAGGTTTTCAACCCCCGGACGCAATCCTGCTTCCATTTCCAGAATCAAATCCGTCCCCCCGGCAATGATCCTGGCAGCTTCCTGTTTTTCAGCCAGCAATGCAAGCGCCTGGTCTAAATCAACAGGCTGGTAATAATTTTTCCACATAATCGTTTTCTCGTGTATTCTTCATCCACTGGATTTATAGTGAGTTCCAATTAAATTCTACCTGCTCCCAACTGAAAAGCAATAACCTCCGCCTAAGGCGGTTAATTCGCCATCTGGCCGCCCTCTCCGCCGTGCCGCAGCATTGTAATTTGAGCCATAATGCTCAAGGCGATCTCCTGAGGTGTTTCACCCTGCAGATCCAACCCGATCGGCGATTGAATCGAGGCCAGCTGCTTGGCGCTGACTCCAGCCTCTCGTAATTTGGCCTTTGTGGTTTCCCAGCGCCTCCTGGACCCGATTACGCCAATATAGGCTGGATTGGCGGCCAAAAGGGCAGGTAGCCCGGCCACATCCAGCTCCACATTTCGGGTGGTGAGTACGATGAAGCTCTGCGAATGAATGGTTATCGCTTCAGGTAGAGTCTCTAACAGACCGCTGTGGAAACGGCCAACGTCTGCCAGCTCAGGATCTGTAAGGAATTCTTCCCGGTCATCACTGACCACCACAGCATAACCCAGCCACTTTGCCAACACAGCGACTTGTCTGCCCACGTGCCCGGCCCCAACCACAATCACCGTTGGCGGAGGGGTGATCGGTTCCACATATATTTCCAGCTGGCCGCCGCACACGCCTGGATCTCCGCGTTCAGGGTCGGCCATTGAGTAGGACACTACCTGTGGAGTGCCATCAGCAATCACCTGCAGCCCGACTTCAATCACGCGTTGCTCTAATTCCCCGCCGCCGATTGTGCCGCTGATCTGCCCATCCGGGAAAACCAGCATCTTGCTTCCCGCTCCCCGGGGCGTAGACCCGCTGGCGCTGACGATCACGCAAAAGGCCGCAGACTTCTGCGCCGCGATCAATTCGCTGATCTGTTTGAAGATATCATCCATCAGGATTCCACCAATCCCAGCACAACTGGCAGGAGTTGCTTCTTGCGTGAAACTACCCCTTCAGCATGCCGCAGCCCATCCGAAAGCAGCGGATAAGGTAATTCATTCAACACGGGCGGGCCTGTTGAGGTCATCAACCTGCTGGATGCCGCTACCACATTGGTGATCATCAACATGGAAAAATCAAGCCCATACTTGTCCCTCTGGCGGTTAAGCGCATCAAACAAAGCCTGCTTGGTATCTTCAGAATCAATGAATTTGGTCACCTCAGCCTGTGCGATCGTGAAGCGGTAACCGCCAGCCTCATACTGCTTGAGGTCCTGGGTCACAATCTCATCCGGGTTGCGGGATTCCAGACCAGCTCCCGCCTCAACCACCTTTTTCCCAAAGGATTCCAGCGTTTCGCCTTGCAGCGGGCTGCCAGGGATAAATGCCCATCTTGCCAGCCGTCTGGCTGCGTGTTCATCACGCTCAGTAGTTGTTGGAGAAGTCAGAGCCAGGGTGTCAGAGAGCACCCCTCCCAGCAGCACACCGGCTATCTGTGGTGGAGCGCTCAAACCAGCTTGCTCAATCCGCTCCGCGACCAAGGTGGAAGTGCTGCCAACCACATCGACAGTAAAACGTATCGGAGTATGGGTAGATGCATTGTCTAACCGGTGGTGGTCAAGGATTTCTACCAGTTCAGCCTCATCCAGCGATCCGATCGACTGGCGGGGCTCATTGTGATCAACCAGCACCACCCTTATCCTCGGCGGGTTGAGCAAATCCCGCTGTCGGGCAATCCCCAGATACCGACCTTCCTCATCTACCACAAAGAAATCATTCTCTTCCAAGCGGAGCACCTTGTTGAGCGAGTCTCGAATCCTGGCATTGGCATTAAAGGCTGGCACATTCAGGTCGCAGGCTTCACGTGAGGGGGTTTCCATCAGCGGAGAAAATTCTCCCCCTGATTGGCTGACGACCGGCCCGATCACTTGGCTGAGATAAGAAAAAATACTCCAGCCGGTCACCAGACCGAAAGGCTTGCCATCTTCATCTACAACTGGGGCAATCCCGCCCGTGCGGCTAGAGATCGTCCAGGCTTCCCGCAACGGTGCGTCTGGCGTGATGGTGGCAAACCGGCGGCTGACAGCCTCAAAGCGGGGCGATGCATCGGTCATCAAGACCGGAGGATCCAATTGCACCTGGTTCAGCACCCAGCTTGTCTGCGGGTTGATCGCCCCCGCCCTGGCTGCGATCGTATTCTCGCCATCACGTTCATTCAGCAGCCAACCATAACCCATCGCGGCGGCAATTGAGTCCATATCCGGATTGAGGTGCCCGATTACATATAAGTCAGCCATTCACTTCTCCATGGAATAAATATGTACCAGCATTGCTGCATGAATTATAGTACAAAGACGGTCTGGAGACAAAACTGCTTTCTGCCAATCAGGTATAATTCGTCCAGAAGCGGCAGAGACATACCCGGTTAGATCGCTTTCAACTCACAATAAATTTTTTCTATCCCCAGGAGGACAAAAATGCCCGCCAAAGCTCATAGTTACGTTAAATTCTCAGATAAACTCACCGACTCATTGGATGACATCTCCAGGATGATCTCCGAACACAAAGAAATGATCGACACCATACAAGAGGTTGCCCTGGAGCTGACCTCCACCTTCGGCAATCTGCACCTACTGACGGTCAAATACGCCACCAAAGCCAATCAAATCCTAGATATTCTCCTGCCAATCATTAAAAATATCCCTCTCATCCCAGATAAACTCGAAAACCTGCTCGTTGAGTTGGAAGAGTGGACCCAGAAGATCATCGACAACCAGAAGTCAACCACCAAGACAATCACGGATGTCACTACCGGCCTGCGCTCCGGCGATGTTTCCAAACTTCAGAGCCATACCGGCGATTTGAAGAAGGTCACCAGGACAATCTCCTCCATCCTGCCCAAGGATTAGAATTTCAGGGCGAATTGCAGGTTGGCGAGTCAGGCCAAACCCTCTCCAGGTCTAACCTCAGACAAAAACATCAAACACCCCGAATTTAATCCCAGACAGGTGAGAAACCCACGATTTACCCCAAGTCGCTACTGGTTGATGTATCATCTTTCTCCACACCCTTATCAATCCCAACTCAGCACCGTGGGTACCAGATGATCTCATCTGCCTTCAATCACACCACATCGCAGGCCTTTCGTACCCGCGGTCGAACCTCGGGGTTGGGGAGTTGATTCTCATCGCCAGCAATTCTGGCCCCTTTCCAATCCCAGTACTCAATCCCCGGCTTCCACAAAGCCAGCCTGCTGTTTGTCTACCCGCTTGAAACTTTCAAGAAATAATAAAAAAGTGTAACCTTTTGTAACCTTTTGT
>JAFGDK010000032.1 GCA_016932165.1 Anaerolineales bacterium | reverse complement strand
ACAAAAGGTTACACTTTTTTATTTGTTCTTGAAAGTTTCAAGCGGGTAGACAAACAGCAGGCTGGCTTTGTGGAAGCCGGGGATTGAGTATTGGGATTGGAAAAGGGCCAGAATTGCTAGCGATGAGAATCAACTCCACACCCCCGAGGTTCGACCGCGGGTACGAAAGGCTTGCGATCTGGTGTGATTGAAGACAGATGAGATCATCTGGTACCCACGGTGCTGCGTTGGGATTGATAATGGGTGTGGAGAAAGATGATACATCAACCAGTAGCGACTTGGGGTAAATCACGGGTCTCTCGCCTGTCTGGGATTAAATTCAGGGGGAGTTATGTTTTTTGCTGTTTATCTGACAAGGGGCTACCAGACTACTGACGAACAGGCTAAAGATTCAGTGTTTTAAGCGGTAGGGTCAGCCCTCCATCCACGGTGATCACCTGGCCGCAGATCATCTCGGCTGCCGGAGAACACAGAAAGGCGACCACACCGGCCACATCCTGCGGGGTCACCAGCCGGCCGGTGGGGGTGGCTGCGGCGATCTTGTCGAGCACTCCTTCCTCTGAGAGGATATCAAAGTGCTGGATCACATCTGTGGCCACCACTCCTGGAGATACCGCATTCACTCTGATATTTTTCTCTGCCAGTTCCACGGCCATATAGCGGGTCAGGGCGTTCAGGGCCGCCTTGGATGCCCCAACCACCACATATTCCGGCATCACCCGGTCGCCGCCGGGGCTGGTGATTGCCACGATCTGTCCGGCGCCGCGAGGTTCCATTAAGCGAACGGCCTCCTGGGCAGCAAATAAATACGCCCGGGCGTTGATATCCATTGTCCAGTCCCAGCCTTTGACCTTCTGTTCCATCACCGGGCGGTTGAACCCGGAAGCAGCATTACTGATAAAGATATCTAACCCGCCAAACGTTTCTTCAACCTGCTGGAAGAGTTCCTTGATCGCTTCGACATCTCCCACATTGGCTTTGACTACCAGAGCTCTGCGGCCCAGTTTTTCGATCTCGGCGGCGGTATCCTCAGCGGGTTTGCGGTTGCGAAAAAAGTTGACTATCACGTCCGCCCCCTGATGGGCAAAATGTAAGGCAATCCCGCGCCCAATCCCGCGCCCCGAACCGGTGACCAGTACGATTTTGTTCTCGAAAGGTTTCTGTGTCATTATTCCACTCGCTTGATTTTGGTAAACAATGATTGATCCAAGTGTGCCAGGTGGTCAGAGTTCAGGCGTTTGACCTCATCCACCAGCCTCTGCAGATCTGATTTCAACTGGCCTACATTTATTGTCCGGCACTGGTCCGGCCACGGCCACAGCCATACCAGGCAGCGCTCATACATCGAAAACACGCCTCTGGCATTCCCGTTACGGGCGTGCAGATAAGCGATCCCTGCCTGGAGTATGCCCTGGTAGAGTCTCCTATCGGGGTCGGGTTCTTGATGCCAGGCCTCTTCCAAAGATTCGTGGGCGACAAAATAATTGCCTTGATTGAACAGCCGGATGCCTTCTTCAGCGAGGGGGTGTAGTGGTTTGTGGCATGCCGCGGCAACTTCATCCGGAGTGGGAGAAAATGTCTTCCTGAAAGGCATGCGGGAAGTATATCACGGACAGATTTGGTTTCGTTTTTGTCGGAACGGGAGGCGATCCAGTAAATGAATGCATAGATCACTGCATCGCCCCAGAATCTTTTGTAGTACCAACTAAAGAATGTGTGATTAAGCGAATGACCCACTGGGAGGAGGTCCAGCGGGTCATTCTAGCACAAGGAGGAGATGTGTTACTACGGATTACTGATTAGATGCACACAGTTGCACGTATCTTACCATGCGAATAGGTGAAATTTAAGATTCATTTCCTCGCAAATATAAAAAATTGGGTGATGGCCTACATCACTTCCGGAACTGGAATGTTGAGCACTTCCAGGCTGTTGTGGATTGCCTGCTGGGCGGCAGCCACCAATCGCAGCCGGAAATCTCTCACCTCTGCATCTGCTTTTAGCACCGGGCAGGTATTGTAAAACTCATTGAAAGCCCGCGCCAGGTGATAAGCGTGGTTGGTGATCTCCAGGGTCTTAAATTCTTTTGCTGCCCGCTGAACCACCTGCGGCCACTCGGAAATCTTCTCGATCAATTCCACTTCCTTGGTCTCAAGCTCGTGGCGGGGAATAATGCTCTCTGCCAGGGGGCCGCCAGCCCGTTTTAGCAGGCTGTTGGTGCGCACGAAGGCATACTGGATATACGGGGCGGCATGACCGTTGAAGTCTAAGGCTGATTCCCAGTCAAAGGTGGCCAGTTTGGTGTTATCGCGCGCCAGCAAGGGATATTTAATCGCCCCGATGCCCACCGCTTCAGCAACCTCCAAACGAGTTTTTTCATCCAGTTGTGGATTGCGCTCCAGGCTGACCTCGTAGGCGCGCTGAATGGCTTCCTTGATCAGGTCTTCCAGCAGCACCACGGTCCCTTCGCGGGAGCTCATGGTCACATTGCCGGGCAGGTTGACAATCTCATACGGCAGGTGGAATACTTTATCTGTTTTGTCCCAGCCGGCCAGTTCCAAGGTTTTGAAAACTTGCTTGAAGTGCAGGCTCTGACGCACATCGACCACATAAATCGAGCGGTCAAGCGGGTAGTCTTCAAATTTTTTCTTTGCCAGCACCAGGTCCCAGGCGCTGTAAAGTGTGGTGGAATCTGAGCGCATCAGCACGAGCACCCGGTAGGTCTCATCCTCCAGGCCGAGGAGTTCATCCAATTTAATGATCACCGGGCCGCCCTTGTGGCGCTCATCGACGGCAATCCCGCTCTCGATCAGCTCCAGTACGGCATCTTTGGCAAATTCTTCCATCTGGCTTTCGTAGTAAAGCTGGTCGAAGCGGATATTGAACCTTTCGTAGATCTCATTAAAACCGTCCAACGACCATTGCCGCGTTTCCCGCCACATATCCCGAATCTCAGGATCTTTGGCTTCCCAACGGGCAAACATTTCCAGGATCTCAGCTTCACCCTCTGGGTCTTCTGCCAGCATGCGGGTGGATTCAGCATAGAGGTCCCCCATCCAGCGGGTCACATTGCTCGCCGGAGGCCGTTCTCCAGCATGGCGTTTTTGAAAGTTCCACATCCATTTGATCACATCACGGCCAAAGTCACCGAAGTAATTTGCCCGGACCACATCTACTCCGCTGAACTCGAGGATATTGGCAACGACATCCCCAAGCAGCATAGTGCGCATGTGCCCGACATGCATTGCCTTGTGCGTATTAGGCTGTGAGAACTCAATCATCACCAGCTGGTTCTGCTTCTGGCCGCGTCCGAAGTCAGCGCCTTGCTGGACGGCGGTATCGACCACCCGGCGGCTGAATTCGCCGGTCTGGTAGTATAAGTTCAGGTAGCCGCGGACTGCCTCCACGCGTGAGAAGCGCTCAGGAAGACCAAAATGATCGCGCACGATTTCAGCAATTTCCTGCGCCCGGAGAGGCACCTTGACCTGTTTGCCGCTGCGTGCTTCCTGGGCAGCGGTCTGGAAAAATGAAGTCGAGGTGCCCCACTCGCCGGAGAATGGGATCGATGCCCATTTGAATTCCTCTTCAACGGGAATATTGTGGCTCTGCAGCAACTCTTTAATTTTTTCTTCAATTTGCTTTTGTTCCTGGTCAAACATATCTCATCCTTAAGCCAAAAGCGGGAGCAAGAATGTTCGCTCCCGCAGGCAATCAGAGTTGTGTAGCACGAAGCCACGCAGGGTGGCTTTGGTCAGCTTGCCTTATTTGGTGCTTTCGAGTGCAGCCAGGCTCTTCATCAACCGGCCCTTGCGGCGGGCGGCGTTGTTCTTGTGGATAATGCCCTTGGATGCAGCTTTATCCAATGCCACCACGGCCGACTCGGTTGCCTCGCGGGCAGCTTCCAGTTCGCCACTTTCAATTGCCAGACGGGCTTTCTTTACCTCGGTACGGGCGCGGCCGCGGAACAGCCGGTTATGCAGACGTTTTTTTTCGTTCTGCCGCATTCGTTTGAGTGCAGATTTTTTGTTTGCCAACTTACAGCCTCCAGATACTTCTACGCATTAATCGCTTTCAAAACTGCGGCTGGCAGAATTCACTGCCAGTCACAGCAGTACATTTTACCTGATAGGCACTCATTTGACAAGAGGTGCGCCTTGAGAAAAACATGGCTTTCTCAAAGTCAGGAATTTAATATTGCGATTGGAATAGCTAAGGAATTGTCGGCGAAGATAAAAAACTTCCCAACCCCCTGCCCCCTTCCCCGGCAGGTGTGTTGATGAGCGAGCGGTTGCAAGTTTGCTGGGGAAGGGGAATGTAAGCGTGAGGGGCGCAGACCCTCACGCCTAGCAGATAAATTTCTCGATAGGTGTCAAGCGACTTTGAGAATGCCATAGAGGAAAAAATCGAAAATCAATAGCTGATTTTTACATTTTTACCGATTGGGTGCATAGTCAATTATCTTGGAGTGATACAATTGCCGGATGAACTCCATCCCACTGAGCAACGGTATTCAACATACCATCATCACCACCAATGGGATTAATCTTCATGTGGTCCAGGCTGGAGATCCCAAGGGAAAACTGGTGATCTTACTGCATGGTTTTCCTGAATTTTGGTACGGGTGGCGTAAGCAAATTCCAAGGCTGGCCTCGGCTGGTTACCGTGTTTGGGTGCCAGACCAACGCGGTTACAATCTCAGTGCAAAACCAAAAGGGCTACCGGCCTACTCTTTGAACCAGTTAGCCGGGGATGTGATTGGATTGATCGATGCAGCCGGGGTTGAGCAGGCGTTGCTCGTTGGGCATGATTGGGGGGCTGCGGTAGCCTGGTGGACAGCGCAAAATTACCCCGAACGGATTTCCCGGATGGTGGTGATGAATGTGCCCCATGGTCTGGTGATGAAGAAGCATCTGCGTTCCAGCCTTTCACAGTTGGAGAAAAGTTGGTATATGTTCTTTTTCCAGATTCCGTGGATTCCAGAATTACTAATCAGGGCGCAGAACTGGAAGATAGCAGCCAGAACTCTGGTTGGGACAAGTGAGAGGGGAGCGTTTTCGAAGGATGACATTTTTAAATACAAGCAAGCATGGTCGCAGCCAGGGGCTATTCAGGCATTGTTGAACTGGTATCGGGCTTTGCTGCGCAGACCTGCCCGTCCGATCAATGGCCCACGCATCAAAGTGCCAACTTTGTTAATTTGGGGTGCCCAAGACAGGTTTCTGGGCAGAGAGATGGCTCATCCCAGCATCGAATTCTGTGATCAGGGAAAGCTGATTTTTATCGAGGAAGCCACCCACTGGGTTCAGCATGAAGCGTCTGAGCGAGTTAACCAGTTGATTGTGGACTTTTTCTGTGAGCCCAAACAGGCGGGGTGACCGATTTAATCTGGATTATTTTTTTCAGGCTAATCTGACAGCGGGCAGCCAGGTTTGACCCTTGTGCCTGGCCGATGAATTGATGATTAAAAAACTGGTTGTCATTCCTCCCACAAACCAGTACAATGGGGATACTTTATTCATTTCAATGTTTGCATCCTTCAACCTGGCAAACAAAATGGGGGTTGGAAAAATATTGTCCTATTTATCAAGGAGGTAAAAATGGACATGGGAAATCATCTCTTCCAGACATCTCAGGCTAAGCATGATTATATGCCTTCCCTGATAAAACTTCAGAATGTGGTTGGCGTTGGCGTTGGCTACAAAGTCTCAGATGGCCAGCAGCTGGATGATCTCTCTGTGGTTGTTTTGGTCAAAGAAAAGACCAGCAACCTGCCACCGAACCAGTTGGTACCCTCATCCGTGGGCGGCACTCCTACCGACGTGGTCCAGGTGGGGGAGATCACCGCATTCGGGTATACCGGACGCTATCGTCCTTCCCTCGGGGGGGTCAGTATCGGCCATCCCGCTATCACGGCTGGCACCCTGGGTGTCGTTGTGCGCGACCGGGCTACCGGCCGGCGCTTGATCCTATCGAATAACCACGTGTTAGCCAACAGCAACGATGCCGAGATTGGCGATCCGATCATCCAGCCGGGAAGCGCTGACGGCGGGCAGATTTCTTTAGATACGATCGCCCATCTGGAACGATTTGAGCCGATCCGGTATTCCACTGAACCGGGGGTTTGTTCCGCAGCAAAGTTATATGCGGATATCGGCAACTTTTTCGCCTCCCTCCTGGGTTCCTCCCACCGGGTTGACACTATCCAGCAGCAAGATGAGACCAACCGGATCGACGCGGCCCTGGCACTCCCGATCAATGATGGGGATGTGCTCGATGAGATATTGGATATTGGTGTGGTTTCTGGGGTGGTGGAGGCTTCTCTGGGGATGCAAGTGCGTAAGACCGGGCGCACCACCGAGTTCACTACCGGCCAAGTTAACCTCATTGACGCGACCGTAACTGTCTCTTATGGGGTGGGGCGGACTGCGCTGTTTGAAGGCCAGATTGTTGCAGGGGCAATGTCTCAAGGTGGTGATTCTGGCTCCCTGGTGGTGGATGCCAATTCCAACCAAGCGGTTGGACTGCTTTTTGCCGGCTCGAATGCAACAACGATCTTCAGCCCGATCCAGGATGTGCTTGATACCCTTCAGGTGGATCTGTAAATCATATGCCTGACCAGGTGGAACTGATCAAAAAGATCAAGCAAGTCAAAGCAGCGCATCAACAGGAGCTGATGCGCAAGGCAAATGTGGTTGGAACTGGAATCGGATATGCCCGGCATGGCCACAGATCCACTCAACAGCTTTGCCTGGTGGTCATGGTCAGCCAAAAGCTGCCTCGAGAGTTGCTTGACGCGGAGGATATCATCCCGCCTGAATTGGATGGCATTTCTGTGGATGTCCAGGAGGTCGGCGAACTCCGCGCCCTGGATTAAGAGGATTGCACACTCACCAGTTGAAATTTTATCCAATCTGATCAGGTTAATAATGTATAATCAGGGACTGAACAATTAGGAAAAGGAACAATCATCTATGCTCTTTCGTAAAAAATCTGACCCCGCAAACCGGATCGTGATTGTCTCTGGCTTGCCCCGATCAGGCACATCACTGATGATGATGATGCTTGATGCTGCTGGCATTCCGCCGATGCAGGATCATATTCGCTCGGCGGATGATGATAATCCCAAAGGGTATTATGAATATGAGCGCGTCAAAGCGATGCCTGAAGGGGATATTGACTGGGTTAAGGATGCTCCCGGTAAATCGGTTAAAGTGATCACTGCCTTGCTCAAGCACCTGCCTGATCGATATTCCTATGACATGATCGTGATGCGCCGAGAGATGGCTGAGATTCTTGCTTCTCAAAAGAAAATGCTTGTCCGGCGTGGTGAAGATCCTGACAAAGTCTCCGACCAGGAAATGGCTGATCTGTTCAGCAAACATTTTTCTCAAGTGATGAGTTGGGTAAGGCAGCAAAAGAATATCCGATATATTGAGGTGAGTTACAACGAGATCCTCGCTGAACCGGAAGCTGAGATCGAGAAGGTTAACCAGTTCCTGGGAGGCAATCTGGATACGGCTGCCATGCTAGCCAAAATTGATCCCGCTCTATACCGCCAGCGTAAATAAATTGTTGATTGATTT
>JAFGDK010000031.1 GCA_016932165.1 Anaerolineales bacterium | reverse complement strand
TTAGTAGTTGAAGATATTCAAGAATTGGTTACTGAAATCAACGAAACCAGCCTTAACATCAATCACGAGGAAATGTTTCGTTGCAGCAACCAAGATGTGCAAACCTACAGGGATTTACGAGTACCGGCCCAAAACGCCGATCAATTTTCTCACTTCGCTCTCTCGCTCTATAACCTGTTCTTTGAGCGTACAACAGGTTTAATAAAATCTAAAAATGTTCAAGGGGAAACAACCCAAGATGCTGCCCAACGAAGCCTTGAGCGATTGCCCAACGATTTTCGTAGAAAAAGAACCGTTATCAGGATTGTAGATGCTTTGCGTCATCATTTTGGCAAAGGCCATTTAACTCGACTAGATTCTTTCAATGTATCAGGAAGGGGTATGCACATAGAAGATGTTTTACAAAAGTATCTGGGAAGTAAAGCGCATCCTCGCAACCACCAATTCTTGGACTTGCAAAAAGGTATTCTTGAAGACGTAGTACAATTCCTCAGGCAAATTCGCGATTATATAGATAAACAAGCCATAACTAGTGACAAAGACCCTTGACAATGCGAGGCGCGCCCACCCTGCGCGCCTCGCCAGGAAACAAGGAGAAGTTACCAGCCATCGGCTGGCAGTAGTTCAGGAGGTGGAAGATCCAGTTGGATGACCCGTTTGCGGGCGAATTTCAGAGCGGATGCCTGGCCCATGCACTGCCAGTAATGCACAAAGCCGCCCACTTTACAGGGCCAACCAGCGCTGCGATATTTACTACTCAGCTACACATCTACGGTGACTTTGACACAGCAGATCGGGCACTTGGCCGGAAACACCGGATCGTAACCAAGCGGTGGTTGCGGGGAGCGTTGGCCGCTAGTAGCCAGGTTAACGCGCACCAAATCTACTGCGGGACACAACTCGATTAGTAGCAGGTGCAGATGGCAAGCTTACCGACGCGGTGATGCTGTGGGTGAACACCCGACCAAAAATCTACGGCGTTAGAAGTAACCGATGATGGAAATATTTGCTACTGGGAAGATCATTCCCAGGCCAAGAATTTTACCGACTGGGTTACAAATAAATTTGAGTGTATAAGCATTGGATTTTTTCATATATATGATTTGCTTCTATTCGTCTTTATTATAGCCCTATCATTCATTGTTTTATCCCTTGCAGTCTACATAATGATTCGCGCAATGGGTTTCCGATACCATCAATATGACAAGGAATGGCATCTTGCCTAGTTGGAAAAGCTTTTTCGAGATGACACTTATGTACAAGGCTTGTGATGATATACCATTGGTTGGGGATAAATACCTCTTTTGCGATCCCAACTATCAGGCAAGAGAGTGCTAGACGCAGAGGAAGGTTTATCGGCTGGACTTCTTTGGGTGGATAGGGAACTGATATTATCGGCAGTTTTGTCTCGGTGATGGTATACATCTGGGCAGGGCTCTGTTCATCGATGAACTGCATCAACCCCCAGAAAGCACCATCCGCCAGTTGTCCTTGCAGCGAGGTCAGGCGCACCTTCTGCGTCCAGGCCGAACGGAACCACCAGTGGGTGACTTCGGGGAAGCTATCCTTGAAAGCCAGGTTATACCAGAACTCATAAGGGGATTGGGTGGAATGAGGAGCTTTGGCAGTCACCTGCCCACCTTCCCACAGCTTCACCACGCCAGGCTGCCACTGGATGCCCGTTCCCAGTCGAGATTGGTACATATGCCCGGGGGCCATTCGTTCGTTCATTGCCATTCTCCTATCTCAAACTCTTGAATATCGAAGCCAATCGCTGCCCGACTGCCTTAGGCATGTCGGTCAGACTGTTGATAGTGGTCCAGCTGCCGCGCCCATAAAGCTGGTCCATACGATCCGTGTCTGCGCCTTCCCCCAGGAAGATGCCGAAGGTGACGATCCCGTTCTTACGGGCATCTGCAAGTAAAGTACGAGTTTGCTCGTGGTCATTCAAAGCGCCGTCAGTGAGAGACACAAACATGCGGTTGTGTTCAGGCCGTGCCTGCAACGCTGCCTGGGCCAGCCCGGCGGTGTCGGCCATACGCGTCCCACCCAGGTTGGCTTCTGCCAGGCCTGCTGCGCGGTCAGGGACAAAGGATGCGTCGCCCATGGACTTGAACTGCACCTCATGGCTGCCGAAGGCGCGCACATCGTAGGGCACGTCCAGCGTCTCGAACGTGTCGCCCAGCACCATAGCAGCGTCATACAATGCTCCGGAGTGGATGTGCTCGCTCATACTACCGGACATATCTACCGCCAGGCTGGCGGCGAAGGAGGTCCTGGGCAGCTGCTTCACCTGGGTATACACATCCTCCTGACCCTTGACCGCATTGACCAGCTGGCGGCGGTCGAGGTGGCCGTCGGACTGGCGCCGCAGGCGTTGCTCGGTCTCCTGGCGGATGGCTTTGAGCTGCTGCGCCAGGCGGGAAGCCACCGGGCGGTGGGCACTGCGCCGCTCCTGAAGCCTGTTCATCAGCTCCGTGTTCGCAGAACGCCAAACATCCACCGAAACCTCTTTCGGCATGCCATCCAGGCCGCGGTATCGTTGGCTGACTGTGCCCTGAGTTTCCCCGAGGGGACGTTGCAGAGGCTTGCCGATCTGGTCGGGACGCACGCGGTGGCGGATCCCGGCTTCGATGGCTGAGGCAGCTTCACGTTCGACAGAATCCAGCGCGGCTGATAGCTGCGCATCGGTGAAAGACTGGTCAGGCGAATGCAAGCCACCCTCCTGATCCTTGGTGGTAGCTTCTTTTCCCCCACCACCCTCTCCCGGTTGGGATGATTCACCACCAGCCTGGGTGCCAGGTTTCCCTTTATTTGTTTCCTGGCTAGATTGCTCAGTTTCTTCCGTAGGATCTCGGTTATCAAAATCAGTCTGCTGCCCTGGTTTTCGAGTAAGCTCACCATCATCAGGATTTCCATTCCCTGATCGTCTATCGCCAGTTTCCTGACCTGCTTGCCCATCTCCCGAGCGTTCACCAGCAGCTTCCTGAACTTCCTGTGGTCTGGCGGTATGGGCACCTGAAGACATGGGCAGTGGTTCTGACAATCTGACCACATTTTGGTCTGGTTCTCGAACCAGCCCGGCCAACTCAAAGCTGCGGGCAATCTCCAAGGCCGCCTTGAAGGCATCTTCAGGAGAACCGTGTACCCCGCTTTGCACCAAAGGCTCGAGCTCATCGAACAACTTCTGCACCTTAGCTGACATCTGCTCTCGCAGCTCAGGCCGCAGACGGTAGTAGGGCAGGCTGGTGTAGAGCAGCGCCCCGACCAGCTGGTGGTGATCGGGCACCCCCTCCCCCACTTTCTCGTCCCAGCGCGGCTCGAGGCGGCAGCTGGCGGCCAGCGTTTCAGCCACTCCGGCATAGGTCCTACTGAGCTGGCGCTCCATGCGCCCATCTTCGATGATGTTGAAGATCATGGGCAGGATACGCCTACCCCCATCCAGCCCTTCCACATCCTGCTTGCCCTCGGCAATGGCGATAACCCGGGCGAATAGATCAGGGGAAGTAAACAGCTCGTGGCCCAGCTCGTGGTGGATCCCGGCACGCGTCACCACCAGGTTGTGACGCGGATCGGCTTCTCTTCCGAGCGGATATGGATCAGCGTGGATCGTGCCTTTCATGTCGGTGGCAAAACCGCCGCCTTCCTTCAGCACCACCCGCCGCGGCTTGCCCACCAGCCCGGTGGCGATACGACCATATAAGTTCGCCAAATCCTGATTATCCAACAAATCCATTCCCGGATCGAGGGCATGTCCCACTTCACTCAAAGAGCGCGGGCGCCTCTCCCCACGCCGGTTGAGCCCGGCGTTGTCGTAGCCGCGCCGGTCGTACCCGTCGCGGTCGTAGCCGAACAGGTCATAGCCT
>JAFGDK010000030.1 GCA_016932165.1 Anaerolineales bacterium | reverse complement strand
GATCACCCAGCGTACCGCGGAGGCCAGAGACGGGATTCTTGGCAAGATAATCCTTTTGGGTCATGCTTGCAATGTTTTCAACCGGGATTTATGTGTAAAATTATGGCATACCGCGCTTGAAAACAATCGGCACCACGGGCACAAATGTGCCGGGGGAAGTATTGATGAAACCAACGTTAAAGCATTTTTCCAATGTTTACTGGATCATCGGATTATTCATCGTGCTAATCGTTGTGGCTGGGATTGTTTTTCTGTTTTTTACCCCACTGGTCCCGGATCGAATTTCAGTCATCGATCGCGAAACACTGGTTATCCTTGCCAGCCCGCTTGAAAACAGCCAATGGCCAACAGATGCTTTTGTCCCTCTGGATGTGATTATTTTGGGTCAAAAGGAAATCAAATCGCTGGAGCTTTGGGTAGATGGCAGCTTGGTAGAAACCCGATCTTCCAGCAAAAATTCGGAGGGAGAATTCCCCTTTTCCCAATGGCGCTGGCTTCCGCTTTCCATCGGCCGCCACGATCTGGTGGTAAGGGCGCACTTCCAGGATGGCACCGCGGCGAATTCAAACGTGGTTCATCTCCAGGCCATAGAGCCAGCGGGATTCATTGCTTTGGACCCGGCTCAGAGTGATTCATCCTCTCCTACAGTTGTCGAAGTTTATTACCCGAATTTATTTCCACCTAATATTGATTCCCCAAACCAGGAAACCCCGATTCAGACAGGACAATCTGCGTCTAACCCGCCTGTCAGCCGGTTTCCACTTTGGCTGGATCAGATCGTTCCTGGCGCAGATGATCCACCCGAAGCGCCGCTCCTCTCTTACGCCACTGAGGGATGTACTGCCAAACTGATCATTTCAGACCATTCAGACAACGAAGTTGGGTTCCTCGTCTATAAAGCCGAGAATGGCAGCCCAAATTTTCAACAGGTTGGCGCCTTTGGGCACAACAACAAACCAGAGCCGGTCTTCTTTAGCCAACCTGACCAGACCGGCCCGGTACAATACTATGTAACCGCATTCAATGGATCGGGGGAAAACAGCAGCAATCCTGTCTCAATTGAATTTGATCACCCCGCTTGCAGTACCACAGATCATTCAGGTTTGGCGCTCGATGGGGAAAATCTAGTTCTGTCTGGTTCCTTCCAGGCAGCATATTTTTATTATGCGGTCAACCGTGGTGCCTATCAGCGCTATCCTGCAATTCCAAACACCTTCCTGACCCCAAACGAGAACCGGATCAATCTCAGTTCCTTCTTAGATGCTTTGAGAACCAACTGGTCTGATGTAATTAAAACCCTTGATTTGGAAGTGTGGGGCTGGCAATCCGGCACATTGATCGAGATTGGCAAACTCCATCTGAAGTTGGATTACACCGAACTCTCGATCTGCAACCTGGGAACAGATTGCAGCGGAGATGTGGGCAGCAGTTTTCAATCAAATTATGGCGAGATCGTGATCGACTCTGGAGAACAGACCCGCCGTTTTTACTGGCAATCGAATCTGGAAGGCACTACCGGTTACCTCTGGCAGATTGCCAGCACACCATTTTACGGGAATTTCAACCCATCTCCCCAAAACCTGGTTGCTGCCGGATGTACTGACGAAGGTCTTACCGGCAGTTTCCTGGTGGATTTTTCTAACCTGGATGAATACCTTCCAGCACCTGCCACTTGTGATTCCAATCGGCTTTCTCTGATCCAGGCGCACCTCAATCCTTATTCTTTAGCGTACAAACCCGATCTTCCCACAATCCTTTACGCCAGGATCACCCCTTTGTTTGCCGGACAACCTGTTGGCAACCCGTCCAATACCGTTGAGATCAGGTTTGCACCAGCCGGGGACCCGCTAGAACCCGTCATCCTTGACCACCTTCCGAACCACTTCCAGGTTGAAATCGAATCCTTTGAACCGATTGACTTTGCGGACCCGAATTATTGGGGCTGTGTTTACATCACAGGGATCGACTACGATGTCTTATGGCAGTCATACCGTAATTCCTATGCGGCCACCTACTCAGACAGCCAGATCACTGAACTCGTCAACCAACTGTATGGGGCACTGCATCATGCCATGGAAAACCATCTGGCAGTTTGCCCAAGTCCTTACCAGGAAGAGGCTTCTTCTGTCTTTGAAGAATGGGGGGCAATGTTCATGGAAGGTCTGGGAGAGTTATGGAACACGATTGTCTCAGCCTTCAATGAGATCAAAGCAGGTCTGGTAGAACTTGCCGCTGAAGTTATTAACAGCCTGGGGTTTGAATGTAACCAAACCTGCAAGGACGGCCTGATGCAAGGGCTTGAAATCGGCATCATGTACTTTACCGGGATTCCGCCAGATCTTCCCAATTATGAAGAGTTGACCGAAATGGGAATTGATTACGCCATTGAACTGGCAGCGGCGGAAGCAGGTGTCCCCTGCCCCGAAGCGTGCAAACAAGCGCTTCGGGACGGCCTTGAGCAAGTGGTTGAATCGGTGAAAAAAACCAAAAACCAGCCCGGCTGTGTCAGCGCAGGCTATGCCCAGGCGATGGGTAAAAACCCATTCTGCCCCCCGCCCGGTGTGGATACACAAGCTGTCCAGGAAGGCTTGGTTGTTCCTGCTATGGCCCAAATCAAGATCACACGCACCACAGGCGGTGATGAGGTTCCCTATAGTTTTGCAGACCAACCAGCTTACGCCGTGAAATTGACTGTCTCGGTTAGCAATCCTAATTTATCAGGCAAAACTTTGCAGTATCACTATTCCTACAATGTCCAGCGGCCGCTGGTTGATCCGGAGGTGAGCACATTACCGCTCTCTGACATCCTCCCGGGAGTATCGGATTCCGGACAATTTTACCTATCAGTTCCAATCTCAGGAGAGATCAATGGAGAAGCTTTCTTGGGACAATCCATCGCAATACCACCTCTCAAGCAAGGGGAATCAATCACAATTCCGATTTCACTGCAACCGACCACTTTCAATTATGTGATCCCCCAGCACGCCATCGAGTTGATAAAGGAACTGGAAAGCAGGGATTTGACCCTCGAAGATGTTGGCGGTTTCAGCGGGTACGGTGCAGGAGGCAGCCCAACCGACTGGAATTGCCTCTACAAATCTGGACAGATCAAGGTTGAAGCAGAGATAGTATGCCTGAGCATGCCGGCTGGTCTGATCGGGCAAACCACCCCTGATGCAACCTCAGAACTGGTGAGCTGCGGTTTCACTGCGGAACCCTGGATAGTGTGGGAAGGAAGTGCAGCATGCATACCGTAGAACGAAAAAACGGCTTTGAAAGCAGATGGTGGTTCCCTTTGAAACCGAGACACTTCCTGGCAATATTATCCCTCTTGTTAATCCTGGGTGCATGCAACTATCCTGGCGTTATCGATTCCCCAAACGGGCTGACGCGCGCATGGATCGATGCCCCCCTGGATGGCAGTCATCTTCCCCTTGCCGCGTATCAGATCGTCTACCACGGAGCCGATCCCATTGGGATTTCCAAAGTTGAACTCAGGATCAACGACGACCTGGTTGATTCACATGAGACATTCGAACTAAATCAGCAGATCAAAACGTTTTCTTACCTGTGGCAGCCTGTGGCGCCAGGGAACTACACACTGAGAGTCAGAACACAAAATTTTAGTAATTCCTGGAGCGATGATGCGGTTGCTGAAGTAATCATTGACCAGGAGGAACAGGTTGTAGAAGCCTCTCCGGTCCCAGAGATCGCCAATACACCCGCCCCAACAGCCTGCCTGCCAACCGCCACCTTCACCGTGGATGCAAACTGCCGCTCGGGACCCAATATTGCTTACCAAAGCCTGACCATTATCAACGCAGGCCAATCTGCCACCATCATTGGGAAAAATCAGCAGTCCACCTGGTGGAATATTCAACTTCCAAACGCCGAGGCCGATTGCTGGGTTTCAGGAATAACGGTTGAGACCTCCTGCATTTCTGAGGAAATCCCAATGATTTCAACGCCACCATTGATCACCAGCCCAGTTGTGTCCACTAACGATTTCCATTGGGGCGATTGTGACCTGAGAAAAGTAACCATTCAGGCCGATATTGTCGGCGACACACCCATATCGTATGTAACAATCTACTTCCGAATCAAACAGCAATCCTGGTCACAAATGGAAATGGAAAAAATCGGAGAGAACACCTATTCAATCACACTCAACTCCCACACTGATATTCCCGGCGCGCCAGAACAGATCCCGTCTCCCTTGTGGTATTACCTGGTGGCGATGGACACATCCGGCTTATTTACCACCAGCGAAACTTACCAGAATGTGAACTTATCAAAGTGTCCATAAGCGGTAATTTACACGGAAAACAACCTCACCCACTGATACGCCAGAATTATTACTGAACTCCCCGCTCAATTAAAGAAACGGGGAGTTTGCCAAATTTTATGGTTTTCATATTTCCTGGTTCGAGGCCAAGGCCAAATATGATATATTATATCCAGTTTATACATATCGCTTAGGAAAGGAACACCTCCATGAAAACTGTGAGAAACAACAAATCCGTCACCAGCTTCCTGAACAACGTGGAACACCCAAAGCGCCGTGAGGACAGTTTTGAAATTCTTGAACTGATGAAAGAAGTCACCGGTGAGAAACCCGCCATGTGGGGTGACTCGATCATCGGCTTTGGCAGCTACGAATATAAATACGCCAGCGGGCGCGAAGGTGAATGGATGCTGGTAGGATTCTCACCCCGCAAGCAGAATCTCACCCTCTACATCATGGACGGTTTCGACGGCTATACTGATTTGCTGGGGAAACTTGGCAAATACAAAAACGGCAAGGCCTGCCTGTAAATCAACAAAATTGAAGATGTTGACCGGAAAGTGCTTAGGGAAATCGTTCAAAAATCTGTTGCCCACATGAGAGCCGCCAATCAATAAAATGTGAAAAAATTCACTCCGAAAACGAAGGGCTCTTCACATAACCCTCCTCAATCTTTAATTCAAGCTGTACCCATTCAAGAAAATTGGGGTTTTAATAATTAAACTCCAAATAAATCCATTATTGAATTATACTTTGCCACTATATACGCTTTACATAATACTAATTTCATCAGGGTATCGCATATGAGATACAACAGCTCCCTTCCTTTTGAAAATCAAGTCGTGATGATTGTTGGCGGCTCCAAAGGTATCGCCAAAGAGACCGCTAAGCAGATAGCTGAATTAGGCGGCAGTATATGTCTTGTAGCCCGGGATAAGGAAACGCTGCTCCAGACTGCGGAAGAGGTGAAATCCAGATTTGTAAGTTCCCGCCAATTTGTAGAGGTTATCGCCGCGGATGCGGCTGATTATGATCTGATACAACCCAAGATCGAGGACTTCATCCAGCAACATTCCGTCCCAGATGTATTGATCAATGCGGTTGGATATGCCTATCCTAACTATTGGGAGAACTTTGAACTGAAAGATTTTATAGACAACCTGCACACCAATTACTACGGCCAGCTGGTTCCCACAATGATTCTATTGCCGTATTTTCGGGAACGCAGATCCGGGCATGTCTCATTTATCTCGTCTATGCTGGGCTTCATGGGCCTGATTGGCTACGGCACCTACACTCCTTCAAAATTCGCCCTTATCGGATTGGCGGAAACCCTGCGGCATGAGCTCAAACCTGAAAATATCAGTGTCTCAATCCTGTTTCCACCCGACACCGCCACCCCAGGATTTAAGCAAGAGAACAAAACCAAACCGCCTGAGACGGCCATACTTTCTGAAACTGCCAAACTATACCAACCAGAAGTGGTTGCAGAAAAATACATCAAGGGAATCCTTAACAATAAATTTTATATCATCTTTGGCACAGGGAGATGGATCTGGCTTTTATTCCGTTTGTTCCCCCGGCTGGTCCACGCCATTATGGATCATGATCTGACAAAAGCACGCAAAAAAATTCGGCAGCAGAGCGCTTGAGGAATTAGGAGGAGGAGTTATGGATATTTTTGAGAAAGCTTTCAAGTACAACACCGCCAATCAGGTCAGGGAGGCGGGCCTGTACCCTTACTTCCTGGCGATGGAAGGCAATGAAGGTACTGAAGCCATCTATCAGGGCAAACGCATCATCATGTGCGGGTCAAACAACTATCTGGGGCTGACCACTCACCCCAAGGTGCAGCAGGCTGCAATTGACGCAATCAAGCAATACGGCACCAGCTGCACCGGCTCACGCTTTCTGAACGGCACCCTTGAAATGCACCTGGAGCTGGAGTCTCAACTGGCCGACTACGTTGGGATGGAAGCCGCGCTGGTCTTTTCAACTGGTATGCAGGTCAACCTTGGTGTGGTAAGTTCAATCGTCGGCAAGGGGGAGGTGGTCATCCTTGACAAGGATGATCACGCCAGCATTGTGGACGGCGCAAGGCTGTCCTTCGGAGAAATGAAACGCTTCAGGCACAATGATCTCGATGACCTCGAGCGCGTGTTGAAATTGGTGGGTCCTGAAAAGAATAAATTGGTGGTCGTTGATGGCTTATTCAGCATGGAGGGGGATATCGCCCCCCTGCCAGAAATGCTCCCGCTGGTCAGGAAGTATAATGCCCGTCTGATGGTCGATGATGCCCATGCGATCGGCGTATTGGGGAGAGGCAGGGGAACAGCTGCTCACTTCAACATGCAGGGCCAAATCGATCTGATGATGGGTACCTTCAGCAAGTCGTTTGCCTCGCTGGGAGGATTTATCGCTGGGGAAGAAAAGGTGATCGATTACATCCAGCACAATGCCCGAAGCCTGATCTTCTCGGCCAGCATCCCCCCGTCGAATACCGCCGCTGCCCTAGCTGCGCTGCACATCATGCGTGATGAACCTGAACGCGTGGACAGGCTGACAGAAATCGCCACCCGGATGCGAGAAGGATTCACCTCCCTGGGATTCGATATCGGCAATTCAGAGACCCCGGTGATTCCGATCATTGTAGGGGAAGATATGAAAACGTTCCAATTCTGGCGGGCGCTGCTGGATGCCGGGGTCTATGTCAACGCCGTGATTTCTCCTGCCACTGCACCAGGCCGCCAACTGCTCCGCACCAGTTACATGGCCACCCATACCGATGAGCAGCTGGATCAAGTCCTCGATACTTTCTATCAGGTAGGTAAAAAGTTATCCGTTATCTGATCATTGCTAAATTCCAGATCATCAGAAAGAGTGATTGGTATAAGTCGGATAGCCAATTACTCTTTTTTTATCAGATTAAATTTCCTACTCTATCCCAGCCATAAACGCCAGCCCCACCGTCCCCGGCCCGAGATGTACCCCCACCGCCGGGCTGACTGCAGTTACATAGGTTCGCACGGTCTCAATCCGCTCCTCAACCATCTCGATCAGCTTGTGGGCGACATCCTCCGCATTGGCATGCAGCGCAGTGATCTCAACCGGGCGGCGGTCGCCGATCCGTTCAATGGTCAGATCCACCAGGCGTTCCAGCGCTTTTGAGCGAGTGCGAATTTTCTCCCGCCCCTCAAAAGCCCCATTTACGACCTCCAGGATCGGTTTCAACTGCAAAGCCGAACCCAGGAATTTGGCTGCCCCGCCAATCCGCCCTCCACGGTGCAGGAATTCCAATGTCTCAACAGTAAAGATTACCCCGGTATTCTCAAGAGCATGTTCAAGCGTTTGCCGGCATTTTTCCAGGCTGGCACCCTTCTTCATCTCCTCGAACATCCTGCCCAGCGACATTCCAATCGTCATCGTCCCGGTGAGCGAATCCACCACCTCAATGCGCGCCTGCCTCAGCGACTCTTTGGCCTGCATCGCCGAGGCATACATCCCACTCAACTTTGAGGAGATCGTCACTGCCAGGATTTCAAAACCGCGCGTGGATAAATCCTCATAGATCTCCTTGAACATCACTGGCGTGGCTTGAGATGTGGATGGCATTTCTTTGGCTGTCGCCAAGCGCTGGTAAAACTCATCCGCCTGGATATCAACGCCATCTCGCAGTTCCTCATCTCCCCAGATGATGATTGCCGGGGCGGATTGGATCTCCAAATCTGTTAAAAACCCCTGGGGAAGGGTTGTGGTGCTGTCAACCACCACAGCAATTTTATTTTCCATTCGTTTCACCTTTCCTATTTGCCTTTATCAATATTGACATATATTCAAACCCCGTCAGAGGTTTTCGTTCCGCGGTTTAGCAATTAAATGATTTCGTCATATGACCCACTCGTGACTTCTGGCACTCCGTCACATGACCTCAACCTTAGTATCCTTGTGCCAACTTAGAAAACAGAACCAAGAAGGAGAAAATATGAACAGCACACCAATGATCAAAGCCACCAACCTTAAAAAATCCTACGGCGAATTGGAAGCCGTCAAAGGCATTTCGTTCGAGATCGCCCGGGGAGAAGTTTTCGGGCTGCTGGGACCGAATGGGGCGGGAAAGTCGACCACGATTGCCATGCTCACCGGGTTAATGAAACCCACAGACGGCACCGTGAAGGTAGCCGGCGATGAACTTTCCAGCAAAGCTAATCACCTCAAGCGCAAGATTGGGTTCATCCCGCAAGAACTGGCTCTCTACCCCACCCTCTCAGCCTACGACAACTTATTATTTTTTGGCCGGATCTACGGTCTGCACGGTAAAATCCTCCGCAGCCGGGTGGATGAAGTCCTGGAAATGGTCAGCCTGAAGGACCGGGCCAAGGACCAGATTGAAACCTATTCTGGCGGCATGAAGCGCCGGATCAATATCGCTGCCGGGCTGCTCCATCAGCCAGAGGTTCTCTTCCTGGACGAACCCACCGTTGGGGTAGACCCGCAAAGCCGGAATGCGATCTTCGAGAGCATCGAAGGGCTTAACCAGCAAGGTCTGACCATCCTGTACACCACCCACTATATGGAAGAAGCTGAAAGGCTCTGCCACCGGGTAGCGATCATTGATCACGGTCAGATCATTGCACTGGATGCGCCCCAATCGATGATCCACTCACTGGGCGGCGGACTGGTGCGGGTAGGGCTGATGAACGGAAAGCTGCCAGCCTTCCACACCAAAATCCTTGAGCTATCCTCTGTTAAGGATGCCCAAACAATTGAAAGTGAACTGATGGTACAGGCGCACAATACCCGCAACGCCCTCGTAGATATGCTGGAAGTGGCCAACCAGATGGATGCCACCATCACCTCCCTTGAGATCCATGAACCAAACCTGGAAACTGTATTCCTCAATCTGACAGGCCGCAGCCTACGCAACTGAACAAACAATAGAAAATAAATAGAGGTAAATAAAATGTTGAGACAAATCATCGCAATCACAATTAAAGACTGGCAGGTATTGGTGCGGGACCGCGGGGGGATGGTTTCCCTGTTCCTGATGCCAATCATGTTCATCCTGGTGATGAGCGCTGCCCAGCAGGGCATGTACGAAGTCGCTGATAAAGATAACCCCCTGCAGATTCTGGTGGTAAACAACGATGCCGGACAGTATGCCGGAGAGGCGGTCACCGCTCTCGAAGGGGTAGAAGGGATCGAAGCCGTAACCAGTTATGACGGGAAAATTACCACCCGGGAATATGCTGAAGAATTGATCGTCGATAATATTTTCGATGTCGCCGTGGTCTTTCCAGCTGATTTCAGCGAGCGTGTGCTGGCTGCCGCTACAGATGAATTCGTTGAACCCGCCCTGGTAAGCTTTATCGCCGATCCAGCGACAAGTTACCAGTTCCTGGCCCCGATCCGCGGCGCGCTGGAAGGCTTTATCCGCGAGCAGGCTGCCTATGCCCAGATGCCACTGCGGTTGGAATCCGGCTTTGACTCGCTGGCCGCGCAGGTTCCCGAGCAGCAGGCGCCTTTTGTGCAGGAGGTGGGCAGCCTGTTCCTCCAGGGAATCAAATCCGATGACAGTGCGGTAAGCACCGGCAGCCTTGGCATCGAGTTTGAGCAAACCGCGCCAGCGGCATACAAAGCCACTCAATTCCCAACCTCAGCAGAACAAAATGTACCTGGCTATACCATCTTCGGCGTCTTCTTCATCATCCAGGTGCTTGCAGGCAGCATCTTACAGGAGAAGCAAAAAGGCACCTTCCGCCGCCTGCTGGTTGCCCCGCTATCTCAGGTTGCGCTGCTTTTGGGAAAACTATTGCCCTACTACCTGATCAACCTGGTGCAGGTAGCCAGCATGTTCGCCATTGGGCACTTCTTCTTTGGGATGAACTTGGGGAATGCGCCCGGCGGGATGATCTTGATCACCCTGGCAACCGCTGCCGCCGCCACCGGGCTGGGATTATTGGTCGCCACCCTGGGCAAAACGCCGGAACAGATTGGCGGGCTTTCTACCATGCTGGCTCTGACCCTGGCCGCAGTCGGCGGGATGATGGTCCCTGTGTTTACCATGCCGGAGATCATGCAAACCATTTCCAAGATCTCCCCGCACAATTGGGCCCTCTCCGGATATCAGGATGTGATCGTGCGAGGGTTGGGACTTTCCGATGTGCTCTTTGAATCAGCCGTCCTGGGCGGCTTTGCCCTGATCTTCTTCCTCTTCGCAGTCTGGCGCTTCCGGTTTGAGGAGAACTAACCGGGCGCGAATTTCAGAATCCTCCCTCTTTTCAGGGGGAGGATTCTACTTATACTTGTTGGGTCTTCACCATCAAGAATTTCTTTCCAGGCATAAAAACCATTGTAAAATGAACTTATGGACTCAATAAAAACGGAAAATTCCCTATGGATAACTGCCTACCTCACCCTGATTGCAGTGGCAGTTGGCACGCTTCTCGCCAGAACCGCTGACCAGCCTTTCTGGCCAATCCTGGGCATTTATGTGTTGATTGGCGCAGAAATGGCCTTTCAGGACCGCTTCACCACCATACCCGGCGTATTCTTTTACATCAGTCTGCTCACCATGACGACTTCAAGCCTGTATTTCTTTAACGTAGAGCCAGGCCTGTATTTAGTGATTTTTTTTGTGATCAGCGCCCAGGCAATGATGATGCTGCCCCGCCCCTGGGGGGCTGTCTGGATATTAGTGCTTGCAGGAATCAGCGCGCTGACATTCACAATGAAGGAAGGGATCCAGAGTGCCCTGATGCTGATGTTGATCTACGGGGGCGGTTATCTTTTCTTTGGCATTTTTGGCCGGGTGATGCTCGATTCCAGATTGGCTACCGAACGAAGCGAAAAACTGTATGCTGAACTGCAAACCGCCCACGCCCAGTTGCAAGATTCCATCCAGCGCATGGAAGAACTGGCCGTCACCAAAGAGCGCAACCGCCTGGCGCGTGAAATGCACGATTCCATCGGCCACCGCCTGACAGTGTCGGCCGTCCAACTGGAAGGCGCCCAGCGCCTGGTCTCCAAAAACCCTGAAAAAGCGGAAGACATGATCGGTACCGTCCGCGAAGAGGTCAAAAACGCCCTGTCAGAATTACGTCAGACTGTAACCGCCTTACGCCAGCCAATTGAAATCGACCTCCCCCTTAATCAATCCCTGGAACGCTTGGCCAGTTCCTTTGAGACCGTTTCAGGCCTTGATATTCAGCTCGCCCTGTCCACCCTCCCCCCGCTCTCCGATCAGTACCGCCATATCATCTACCGCACCGTGCAGGAAGGGTTGACCAACATCCAGCGCCATGCCAAAGCCACAATTGCCTGGATCTACCTGACACAATCGCTTGATAAGATTTCACTGATAATCAGTGATAATGGAAAAGGTTTCCCTCCAGACCCGATCTCAAACGGTTACGGCATGCGCGGTATCACAGAGCGAGTAGCACTAGTCGGTGGAGAATGCAAGTTCGAGGAACACACCAGCGGGGGAGCCCAGATCACGATATACCTTCCCCTGGAAAGGGAAACCACGGATGAGTGACAAAATCCGTTTGATGCTGGTAGACGACCAACGGCTGATGCGGGAAGGGATGCGCACTATCCTAGAGTTGGAACCCGATCTGGAAGTGGTAGCTGAGGCCCAGAATGGACTGGAGGCATTGGCGCAATTTGAAGCCGCCCAACCAGATGTTGTTCTGATGGACATTCGCATGCCCGAAATGGATGGTGTGGAAGCCACTCAAAAGTTGATCAAGGAGTATGATCATGCCCTGGTGATCATCCTGACCACCTTTGATGATGACCAATACATTTTTGAAGCCTTGCGTGCCGGGGCTTTGGGATACTTGCTCAAAGATGTATCAGGACCTGAACTGGCGGATGCGATTCGCACAGTCAATGCTGGTGGTGCTCTGATCGAACCTTCTGTGGCCCGTAAAATGCTGGCGGAATTTACCCGCCAGCCAATCGCCAGCGACTCAGGCGCCACAGGAAGAGATCCCCTGACCGATCGGGAAAAAGAGATCCTCGTCATGGTTGCCCAGGGATTGACCAACCGCGAGATTGCCCAAAAGTTATATTTAGCGGAAGGCACCGTCAAGAATTATGTGTCCGCCATCCTCAACAAGATTGACGCAAGAGACCGGACTCAAGCGGCTTTGAAAGCAACAAAAATGGGTTTGATCTAGGAACTGTCTCCCGCTGGTTGATCCTAAGCTTAACCGGAGGGTTCAGTTATTCTCTTGATAGACATTTTCAGCAAATTCAATCACCCGGTAAGGATACGGGGCAATCGCCTGGCAGTCTCCCGGCAGGTAGAAGCTGATCAATCCCCAACTCAATTCCCCCTCTGCCTCCCAGGCCTCCTCGATGGCCGTCCCCACACAACCGCTGCCGCCGTGATAGATCCCCATAGTTATCATCCACATCTCGCGGTAATCCAACACCTCACCGGGTTCCTGGCGAGTCACATTGCGCACAATCTGCCCGGCCTGTCCGGCAGCTGCTGCCAGGGTATTGGCGATCAATTCAAACTCTGCATCTGTACCGACATCCTGCAAGGCCAGCCCGCGCAGGTAAGCCCGCGGATATTCTGCCAGTTCTGAATAACCCCAGGCACAATCCTGCTTTCCAAACACCGGGACGCACAACTCCAAAAATGTGGGAAGATGCCAGGTCATCAGCAAGTCTGCCCCCTGATCAGTCATCATCCCGTAGCCATACTCCCCTTCAATCACCCAGCCATTCCAGAATTGCGACTCCTGTCCAATCACGCCCTTCAGCAATTTTGCCGGCACTCTGGCCTGGTTAGCGGCCGCCCAGATCTCCTGATTAAAACGGTTTTGCGCCAGCACCATCTCACCTTTAGCCGCCTCGATCCCGCAGGCGCTGGCCGCACCGCCAGGTGCCAGACCGCCATCTGCACAGTCTGAAGCCGAAACATCCCCCCTTAGGATCAATACGCCTGCCAGATAAGAAAAATCATGCGTGGAATACAACTCATCCGGTGAATCAACCGGCGAAAGCCAGGGGGTCTGCACCATCTCCAGGCTGGGGAAAAACTCCCATTGGAAGGCGCTAACCGGAATCAGATGGTTCCAATCATCTCCAATAATCTGGAATAGATAAGTGCCATCTCCCAGATCAATATTGCGGTAATTGAAGGAGGTCTTGAGACTGTCGTCTCCATAACTGGAGGTGACATAATAAGTGGCTTCCATCCCCGAAATACCCGTCTTGGGCATCTCAATCCCGCATTCCCCAGCAGCGCAAATGATTCTCTGCCCATCCTCGAAATCAATATGTACTTGAGTAATGTGATAAATCTTCAATGGATCAACCCCGCCAAAGAACATCTCTGGCGGTGCGCTGCAGACACCCCATGGGCCACAATTGAGCAAACCGGAATAAGCCACACTCCCCGGCAGCTTAATGGAGAAACGCAACTTTTCATCCATCGGCCCGATGTAATGCAAGGTCAACCCTTCACAGGGCGTCTCCCGGTCATTGGTCTGAGGGCAAACTCCCTGAAGCCACATCTCATACACCCGGTATCCACAGTAGCCCAAAACTTCACGGTGAGATGGCTCGCCCTCACGATCCATATAGATATGACAATTAACCTTATCCACCTCCAGGCGGGTCAGCATCCAGTGGTGGTACATGCTGTCTCGCACTTTGTACAGCGTACGGCGGTTGGGAGGGAAATCCGGGATCGAACCGATGATCGGACCCTGAAGCTTCATTGGTTCGCTTCTGGTTTCAGCGACTTCCAGACGCGCTGAACCAGGCTCTGTGGCCGCGTTCGCCTCAGAACCTGAATCCGGGTCAGGATCAGGCTGCACACCTTCCAACTGCCCATCACCGGTTGTGGATACTATTACCGGATCAGACGCTGGACTCTGCCGGATGGCGGATTCTTTTACTGAATCCCTTGCCTCAACAGAAGCAGACCCAAATAGCAGCAAGTATGCCAATAGCAGGCTGATCATCACTGTAAGCTTTATTGCCGTCAGCCTGAACCCAGATGTACTGGACCCTATACCCTTCTTGGCGTACATCTCTATGCTATTTATATCACAAACGGAATCGTTTCTAGGGCTTAGTTTAGAATGATTTTTATTATGCATCAAAAATAGCCTAACCGTCTGCAATCATCCCCAAATCAGGGGGAAAATTGGGTCATTCAAATGTTGGTTTTTGAAGTATTTTGGCCAACCTGATCTGCCTTATCACCCGATTGATCTGCACCAGATCGGTGACCAATCCGGTTTTTTTCATTTGGACAGGCGAAATCCCTCTATAAGCTGCCAATTCCAATTTCTCTGCCACCCTTTGGACAGTTTCGTGTGCATGACGGGTCAGGTAGCGGGTAATTCTGCCAGTAAACCCGGCGCTGATCCCAGTGCAAATCCAAATCATAATCTCTCTGGGAGTCAGGCATTGAGGAGCAGATACCTCAAGAAGCGCAGCGGTTTGATAGAGCCCTTCACGAGCGCGTAGAAGCAGATGAGACCGGGGCAAGAGCAAGTATCTGATCCTTTGCCAGCCCATTATCCCCAGCACGAGAATCAACACCAGCCCTCCCACCCAGAGTGGGAAAAAGTGGTAATTCGAGATTGCAGAATAAGTCGCATTTCCCTCCTCAATAGGCTCATCCAACAAATCTTCAGTTTCGTGTGACTCATAGGTGAACAGCGGACGAGCAGGCGTTGGTTCAAATTCCACCCATCCAGTCCCAGCAAAATATATTTCTACCCAAGTATGGGCATCAGCCGCTGTCACCCGGAAGAGCTTCTCCTCTGCCTGAAATTCCCCGCTTGAATACCCCCCCACCACCCTGGAAGGCATACCAGCTCCCCTGGCAAGCACTGCCATCGCGGTTGCAAAATAATCGCAGTATCCTTTTTTCAGGTCAAATAAAAAATATGCCACCACATCCTGGTCTACTGGGGGCGCTGGTACATCCAGCGTGTAAGGGAACTGACGCAAATAGCTCTCTATTGCCTTCGCCCGGGAGAATGGGTCGGTATACCGAGATGAAAACTCAGTGGAAAGGCGGACCACCTCATCCGGTAGATCATCCGGCAGCTGCAGATAGCGAGATTCAACCCAATCCGGATAGGTGAAGCCAGATGTTTTAAGCTGATTGATCTCAATCACTGGCCGGGATATTTGCACCGTGTACAAAGGTTCACTAACCAGCCCCATGGCATAATCCTGCAGACTGGCTGGACCATCCCGCCAGAGTATCTCCACAGGCTGATCAACCCGTACCACCTGATGTGCATGGATCAGTTCCCCCTCAACCGTCTCAGTGCGGGCCCAGACTGTGATCCGCCTGGATACCTGGCGAGATGGGAACCCGGAGAGTACCATCTCTTCGGCCTGATACCGCCTGGGGGATGTTTCCCCTGCTAACCACCCGTGACCGGTATAGGTCTGATAATTATGGGTGCGCCAATTAGCGCTAAATTCCGGAAACTGATCTCCTACCCAGACATCAAACAAATGCGTTTCCAGCTGCTCTGGCGGGGTGGTGATCAGGTGACTGCTGGGCATGCGCCCGTTGGATTCAGAAGGTTCTTCATCCGGATACAACTCGCTCAGCCCCAATCCCGATGTCAGGTCAATAGAGGTCTCCGCCTTGTTCGTAATCAAATCTATCTTATCCAAGATGGTTCTGATCGACAATTCAGGGGGAAAGACGGAGATCAGGAATGCGGCGATACAAAATAACGCCGCCGCCCCCCACAGATCCATCCGGATATCCAAGGAATAACCGATCCCCAATTCAGTCCAGGATTGTTCTCTGGCTTGGTGAGTGGAAACGACCACAATTAACAAAGCCAGAGCAAACAACATCCCAAAAAAGTGCAAAGGGTAATTAGTTAGCTCGGAGTTAATGCCCAGCAACAGGATGGGCGGCAGTACCGCCACAAAAGGTCTTTTCTTCACATGCAAGAACAAACCTACCCACAGCAAAGTAACAAAGGCTGCCAACCCCCAGATCAACTGAGTCACCTGGCTCACCTGAATTGACTCACCCGCCAAGAGATATTGTAGCCAGACCTTGAGGCTATTCCCCAATATATCCACGCGCTCACCAAAACGGCTGTAGAGATATGTGAGATCAAGATACTGGGCAAGCGGATCACCTGTCGCCAGATAATAAGCATTTGATACAGAAACCAGTCCCAGCCGCAGCAGCAAAGTCCACACCCGCAGAGTGGAGATCAACACGACCCCAATACCCCCAGCCAGTAACAAAACCGCTCCTCTCAACCGCCCTCTCGTATGAAAGGCAGAGAAGCGCGGCAGGAGAATTGCCAGAAAAGCGGCAACAATGAAAGCCCGGACATCAAAACCGACTACTGTTTTTCCCAACCCAAACAGGAAAGTCCCTGCCATGCTGGTTTCCAGCACAAAGATCACCAGCGGCAATGCATTCTCCCGATCAGGTAGAAGCCTGACCAAGTGATTGCCCAAGGATCGTATCAAGACTCACCTTCTTCTACAATCTTGATCGCCCTTCCAAGAGGAGTGAATTTCCAGTCAATCACCCCGATCCTGCCGGGCGCAGATTCTGGCAGTTGGAACAGTTCTGGAGAAATCACATGGCTTTCAAAACCAGCCCGGTCAATCTGCCGACTGAAACCTGATGCCTGGCTGTCGGTATCCAGGCTGGTTTGGATGATAAATACACTTGCATAGACCTGAGATCTGCGCAAATAGATCAGGGAATTCAGCCAATCTGGCTTTTTTGAAGGGGTCACGATGACGATATTTGTGGCATTGTTCCAATTTCCCCGGGTCCTTAGCAGGAGTTGATCAATTGAGAGTTCACCAGGCTGGATGATAGCCATCAATCTCTGAATCTTGCGGAATTGATTCGCCCCCTTCCTGGGAGGGAGCAGAGCAAAGCAATCTCCCTGGGCCAGCAAGCCAACCGCCACTCCATCCAACAGGAATTTGTGCGCCAGCGAAACAGTCAGGATGATGCTCTGCTCTACGGAGTCGTGCTCTCCCGAAGAAATGTGTACGCTTTTATCCAGGTCAAGCACGATCCAGCAGTGGTCAGACGCATTGATATTTTCAAACTGGCGCACATAGGGCTGATCTTGCCGGGCTGACGTCAACCAGTGGATGCGTAACAAAGAATCTCCTGGAGCGAACAACCTCGTGTTGACTGATATGTTGGAACGCTCCGCCCGCCGGTGTGTGGAACGGCGGTCATCCATCAGGTAACCAGTAGAAATATCAAACTGCTGGGGCAAGGGAATCACCGGCGGGGATACCAGGAAATCGCTCACTTCAGGGTAATTGATCTGAATTTTATAGATTCCAAAAGGGTCTCCGGAAAAAATCGTGGTGGGACCTAGTTGAAATTCCCCCCGCTTGGCACAGGGTGTCCTTTTGGTCCAGCGCCTTGATGTCCCCCCACCAATGCCTGTACCCACGCTGATCGAGTGTCCGATCAAGGTAGAATGATCTTCGATCAGCAGCCAAGAAGCTGGAAAAACCCCGTCGTTCCTCAGAATCACCTTTTCTTCAAATACATCCCCTACCTGGCTCCAGCCGTACTTCCGCTGTCTGTCTAACCTTAATTTTCCGGCCAGCGACCTCGCCCAGAACAGCCCCAGCAGCCAGGATCCCCCCACGATCAGCCCCAGCGCCATCAAAAACCTGCCGGCAACAATCTGATGGAGGATGACTGCAATTGCCGCAAAAACAGGCATCCAGCGTTCTTGGAGCTTAATCTCTACTTTTGGAGTTGGGAAATACTTATTGGTCATAGGGGTTATCCAACTTGGTTCTCCCATTATAGAGGATTATCAACCTTATTATGAACAATCGAGACCACTCATCAGAAACTGGATGAGTTTAGTCTCGATTGAAAGATGGCTGTTTTTCGATGATCGAGGTCTAGTAATACCCCAACGCCTTCATCTCCTTGCCCAGGAATTTGCGGAAAACGCGAATTTGGAGATCGCTCAATTTCTCCTTATAGCGCTGCACCGATTTTGTGTGGATCGTCCTGGTTTTGGTCAATTTCGGATCGCCGCCAGCAATGAGGTTGAACTTTTCGAAAGGAAAGACCTTCTCATAGGGCAGTTCCAGATATTCGAACAAATCATGCAATACTGGGTCTGGGTCAGTGACCAGGTCTTCATAGCGCACCAGGTGCCAGCGCGTCTGCCGTTTAAAGTACTGGCGGTAGATCAGTTTCCAGCGGTACAGCAAGCCAATATCTATCCCATGCAGCTTTTTACCTGGCAGCCAGAAATTGTTATAGTACGCAAAGCCAATCTCGAGAGCAGAAAGGTATGAATCACGCGGATCCCTTGCAAGCCAGATGAATTTGTCAAAGCGCCGGTAGATTAAACGCGGCCGCCACAGAAAGAATAGATCCATAGGTTTAATGCAGATATTCTCATCGGGCGTGTATCCTGCCAGTAATGCCGGTAATATCAGTAATGAGTTGGCATCGCTGTAAGAACGAACCCTGGAATGGGCATTGAGAATATGCTGAAGCAAGGTGCTCCCGCTCCGCTGATGATAACCGATAAGGATTTTCATGGCAAAACCTTCTCCTGGATAAGTGTGGGTTATTATACCTAATTTTGTTCCCTGCATTTAATAGATTCTCAATAAACATAACTTTAACAAACTCATATCTTAAAATTTACGCAGGTTGTTAACAATTGCCTGGTATTCAGATATAATCTAGATACCTAACAAAATTGTAAGGTGGATACATAAGGAGGGTTTAACTGACAAACTGTATAACCAAATATTTAAATGAAAGCAACCAGGTTTCCTTCAAGCAATTCAAATCTAGGATAGGAGAGTGAAAATGATTTTATCGAAAAGACGATTTTCTTTAAGCCGGATAGTGCTGATTGGAGCAATATTGATGCTGTTGTTATCAGCTACAGCAATTCAATCTAGTGCTGAGACATCAGAACTATTTATTTCCGAGTATGGAGAGGGTTCTGGATATAACAAATACATTGAGATCTATAACGGTACTGGAGCGGCTGTTGATCTATCATCCTACGCTGTTTGGCGGGTCTCGAACGGCGGGGCTTGGCCAGAAGCTACGATTAATTTGTCCGGTACTTTAGGAGATGGGCAGATACTGGTTGTTTACAATCCTGGCACATCAACGACTCCTGTAAATACCACAATTGCCACGGCCGGAGATCTACAACTTAGTACAGGCACGCTTTCACATAATGGTGACGATGCAATCGGTCTCGCTAAAAGTGGTATTTTGATCGATGCAGTGGGTGAAGATGGTGCGGACCCGGGTTCCGGTTGGGATGTCGCTGGTACCACAAACGCAACAGCTGATCATGTCCTTGTCAGAAAAGACAGCGTTTGCACCCCTTCTACCAATTGGACTGCATCCCGTGGTACGAACCCCACTGATTCAGAATGGATCGTGTTGGCCAATGAAGATTGGAGCAACATAGGCATTCACACGGCTAACTGCGGTGGTACAAGCGGACCAGTTGATCCGGTGATCAACGAATTCGTATTCAACCACACTGGCACCGACACTGAGGCGTTCATAGAAGTATTCGGTGACCCATCGACTGATTACTCAGGCTTCACCGTTCTGGAAATCGAGGGAGACAGTAGTGGCGCCGGCGTAATCGATGCGGTGCTGTCTGTGGGTACGACCGATACAGGTGGGTTCTGGATTGATGATGAGGATGCTGAGAATGGCACAGTGACCTTACTGTTGGTTGAAGGTTTCTCCGGGGGATACGGTGTTGATATCGACACGGATAATGACGGTGTAATCGATTCCACTCCCTGGGTACGGATCGTTGATGATGTTGCCGTAAGCGATGGGGATTCTACGGATCACACTTATGCTGGAACCGTGCTGGATGCCGGGTTTGACGGAGGAAGCTTCACCGTTGGTGGCGCGTCTCGCATCCCCAATGGCACAGATACCGATACAACTGGTGATTGGGTACGAAATGACTTTGATGGGTATGGCTTCCCTGGCTTCGTAGGCAGTCAGCAAATTGGAGAAGCAATCAACACGCCCGGCGCAGTAAACGAGGTGATTACAGTGATCGTTGATCCTGAGGGGGTCTGCGACGATCCCGCAACCAAGATTTATTATATTCAGGGTTCCGGACTGACCAGCGCAGATGCAGGGAATATTCGCGAGGTTGAAGGTGTGGTTGTTGGTGATTTCCAGAACAACAGCGCTCCGGATAACGGCGACCTGAACGGTTTCCATCTTCAGGATCCAATGGGTGATGGCGACCCGGCTACCTCAGACGGGGTATTCATCTATGCTCCGTACTGGTCAGGCTTAGAAGATGTTGCAGTTGGTGATGTGGTGCGCGTACGCGGGTCTGTCTCAGAGCACTATGGTCTGACAGAGATCAACGCCACCAAACTGACGGTGTGCTCCAGCGGCAATGAATTACCAGATCCGACAGAAGTTTCACTTCCGGTAACCTCTGTGGATGACTTTGAAGCCTTCGAAGGCATGCTGGTCACCTTCCCGCAGGAACTGGTGATCTCGGAATACTTTAACTTCGACCGCTACGGCGAGATTGTGCTAACTTCCGAGCGGCACCTTACCCCAACTGCTGAATTTGAGCCTGGTGTAGACTCTATCGCAGCAGCCAATGCTTTCCTGCTGGACAAGATCACCCTGGATGATGGACGCACAAACCAGAATCCAGACCCAGCGATTCACCCGGACGGAGAGGTATTTGACCTGACTAACTTATTCCGTGGCGGTGATACGGTGAGCTACGTAACTGGTGTAATTGACTATTCCTACAGCCTCTACAGGCTGCAACCCACAATGGGTGCGGAGTACTTCAATGCTAACCCGCGCACGGAGAATCCGGATGATGTCGGCGGCAGCGTAAAGGTGGCTTCCTTCAACGTGCTCAACTACTTCACCACAATCGATGACAGCGGTCCGATCTGCGGCCCACTACAAAACCAGGACTGCCGCGGTGCAGATGATTTCGACGAGTTCACCCGCCAGCGCGACAAGATCATCGCCGCCATCTCAGCGATTGATGCAGATGTGGTTGGCTTGATCGAGATTGAAAACTATCCTGGCGATGTACCTGTTGCCGACTTGGTCAGCGGGCTCAACGATGTGATGGGTGCCGGTACATACGATTACGTTGCCACCGGTGCCATCGGCACAGATGCTATCCGGCAGGCCTTCATCTACAAGCCGGCCGATGTTACACCGATGGGTGATTATGCAGTACTGGATTCCAGCGTTGACGCACGTTTCCTGGATGATTACAACCGACCAGCCCTAGCCCAGACCTTCATCGATAACAGCACCGGCGGTGTCTTCACGGTTGTGGTCAACCATCTCAAATCCAAAGGTTCAGACTGCAATGCGATTGGTGACCCGGATCTCGACGATGGCGCTGGCAACTGCAACCTTACCCGCAAAGCTGCTGCCGAGGCATTGGTCGACTGGCTGGCCACAGACCCGACCAGCAGTTTTGACGAAGACTTCCTGATCATCGGCGACCTGAATTCCTACGACAAGGAAGATCCGATCGATGTCCTTCTGGCTGGCGCGGATGACACCCTCGACACGGACGACGACTATGCAGATCTGGTGTTTGAGTTCCTGGGTGAGGATGCCTACTCGTATGTCTTTGATGGTCAAATTGGCTACCTGGACCATGGGTTAGCCAATAATGCACTGGATGAGAAAGTCAGCGGCCTGACCATCTGGCACATCAATGCCGATGAACCCGACCTGATTGACTACGATACATCCTTCAAGCAGGATGCCCAAGATGCCCTCTATGCGCCGGATGCTTACCGTTCTTCCGACCATGACCCAGTGATCGTTGGTCTCGGACTAACCACCGAGCAAGAAATCTATGAAATGATGGATTACGTTCAGGCTCTGGTTGATGATGGCTGGCTCAACGACGGGCAGGGCAACTCTCTGCTCTCCAAGTTGGAGAATTCTCTTGCAAAACTAGAGAAAGGGCAAACCAATGCAGTTGTCAATCAGCTCGCTGCCTTGATCAATGAGCTTGAGGATTTTGTTTATCAAGGTCTTCTGACACCTGAACAAGCAGAACCGCTGATTAAATCAGCAGGGGCCATCGTGTACGCACTCGGCGATTAATAGTAAACCTAATCTACGGCTTCTCCCCAAGCCACCCAGCCCCCGGATGATACCGGGGGCTGGTTTTTGTCACATCTCAGTATCGCAGCTTTCTTTTTATCAATCCCCTACCACGAAGGCAATTTACGCATCAAACCCCACTTGTCTAATTTCCCCAAAGCATGTATCGTATCTATAAACCACTCCCACTGGAGGAACCATGACCACCTTCACCGTGATGACCTGGAATGTCGAGAACCTCTTCCCACCCGGCGAGGATGCCGATGACAGCGACCACCTCACCTACGCCTTCAAGCTCAACCTGCTGGCTGAAGTCATCCTGGAAGCCGACCCGGATGTGGTTGCCCTGCAGGAGGTCGGCAGCCAGGAAGCTATGCAAGACCTCCAGATTGCTCTCAGCCAGTCTTACCCACACATGGCAACCTCTGCCTTTCCCGACGGGCGCGGCATCCGCGTCGCCTTCCTCAGCCGGCTGGAAATTACCGATCGTCAAGATATTGTTAATTTCCCACCCGGCCCGGCAGCCCAGGTTTTCAACATAGACACTAACGGGCAGCCCATAGCGCTCACCCGCATGGGACGCGGCGCTTTGCAGATCACAATCCGAAAGGATGCGCTGGCCGTCACCCTGATCACTGCCCACCTCAAATCCAAGTTGCTGACCTTCAAAACCGCCAGCGGAAAGAGCAGCTTCAGCCCCACAGACGAGAACCAGCGAGCCCAGGCAGCCGGGATTGCCCTCCACCGACGCACGGCCGAAGCCCTCACCCTGCGTACCCACTTCAACGCCCTGCTGGAGAATAATGCCAACACCCCCCTGATCCTCCTCGGCGACCTCAACGATGTCCCCGAAGCCCAAACCACTCTCCTGCTCCTCGGACCACCCGGCAGTGAGCTTGGCACCCGCGGCTTCAACCGCCCCGACAAAGGTGATGATGCCCGTCTCTTCAATCTGGCTGCCCGCATTGACGAAGAACGGCGCTACTCCCGTGTCCACCACGGGCGGGAGGAACTCCTCGACCAAATCCTCGTCTCAGAGGAACTTTTCCCTCGGGATAAGGAGGGCAACCGCATCCTCCCTCATGTGGACAGCCTGGTGGACTTTATCGACCGCCTTCCTTCAATCAGCGACAACCCCAATATCCGCAAAGACGAAGTCCCCCCGGATCATGCCCCGGTGGTGGCCAGGTTTGAGTTGTAGGCATTAATTCTTGTCCGATTATGGTGTAAACTGAAATCAACACAACAAGGGATTGAAAATGGCAAGAATTGATCTGGTAGACATAAGTATCACCCTCGGGTCGCGAGCGAGCCCATTGGAAACTACCGCCTCGCGCCTGGTTGCAGGCTTCTTCGGGTGCAGTCCAGAGGATACACCCCCACCAGCAGCGGGTGCCTTCTCATTGAAAGATATCAACCTCACCGTCCCGGACGGTAAAACCATGGTGATCCTGGGACCAAGCGGGTGCGGCAAATCCACTCTGCTGCGGGTCATCGCCGGCTTACTGAGGCCCGATTCGGGCCAGGTGCTGTATAACCGCGAGGATCTGACCAATCAAGCTCCCCGCGAGAGAGGGATCGGGATGGTTTTCCAGAGCTACGCTCTGTACCCTCATTTCTCTGCAAAGAAAAATAT
>JAFGDK010000029.1 GCA_016932165.1 Anaerolineales bacterium | reverse complement strand
GATGTGGCTCTGCAGGCCAGACGACCGGCATTGTTGATTGGGGTACCTTTGGTGATCGCCGTGATGCATCTCTCCTGGGGTGGGGCATTCCTGTTCAATGCAGTGAAATCAGCCCTGCGCCCGAAGCACGAGCCGAAATGAGCAGTTTGAACCGATGAGCAACCATACCAAGCCCTCGTGGCAGCTACGTCCTGGAGAGCGCCGTCTGTTAATCACAGTTGGTGATTTCCTGTTTGCCTGCTTTTCATTTGTAATTGCTGTCTATGTCTGGGCTGTGGCTCAAGTGGATACGGTTCCCCTGATGGATTTCATCCAATCCAGACTGCAAAACTGGTTTTTCCTGCTGCCGGTTGTCTGGATCATTCTCCTGGTGGATAGCTATGACTCGCGCACCTCCTCAGATTTGAGAAAAACGGTGCGCTCAATATCGATCTCCGCCCTGATTGGCGCGGGCATTTACCTGGTGATTTATTTCGCTTCAGATCAATCGTTGCCGCGCAGAGGGGTGGCGGCTTTCCTCGGTTCGGCGTATTTGCTGACCTTGTTGTGGCGGATGATCTATATCTGGATCTTCTCAGGCCCGCGCTTCATGCACAGCGTGATGATTGTGGGGGCGGGTGAGACCGGCAAAGCCATGGTTGAGGTGATCAATTCGATTAAACCTCCGTATAAATTGGTGGGTCTGGTGGATGATGATCTTGATAAGCTGGAAGAATCAATAGGGGGTTATAAAGTCATGGGCACCTGCCAGCAGTTGATGTCGCTGGCAGAGACAAACAATGTCTCGGAGATCATTGTAGCGATTACCGGGCGGATGCTGCCAGCCACCTTCCAGATTTTGCTTGAAGCGCAAGAAAAAGGGATGATCATTACCAGGATGCCGGTGGCCTATGAGGAACTGCTGGAGCGCGTCCCGGTGGATTACCTGGAAGCGGATTGGATCTTGCGCTCTTTTGTCAATGAGAGCCGGGTGAGCGCGGCCTACACGGTCACCAACCGGTTGATCGATCTCCTAGGCGGCGCGGTGGGTGTCCTGGGGACAATGGTGCTGTTTCCATTCATTTCACTTGCCATTTTGCTGGAGTCTGGTAGGCCGGTGACCTTCAGGCAAACCAGAGCGGGCAAGGGTGGTATTCCTTTTACAATTCTTAAATTCAGAACCATGTACCAGGGAAACAGAATAGGCAAGCTGGAGGAAATGACCCAAGAAGATGATGACCGGGTAACCCCGATTGGCCGGTTTCTGCGCAAAACCCATCTGGATGAGACCTTGCAGTTCATCAATGTACTGCGCGGGGATATGAGTCTGGTCGGGCCGCGCCCGGAACTTCCTGATCTGGTGGACTATTTCCAGCAGCATATTCCCTTTTATCGTGCCCGGCTGTTAGCCAAACCGGGCATCACCGGCTGGTCGCAGAACCACATCTCTTATGCAGCGAATATTGATGAGACCAAGATCAAACTGGAATATGACCTGTATTACATCAAACACCGCACAATCCTGATGGATATCGGCATCATTCTGCGCACCTTTGCCTCTGTTTTAGGTTTCAGAGGCCGGTGATTTTAACGGGCACGGGAAGATGAAAGACCAATTCTACTTGCGTAACCGCTATATCTTTGCCATCGATCTGATTCTGATCGCCTTCTCAGTGCCGCTGAGCTTTTTACTCCGGCTTGAAGTCTACCAGGTATTTGTCGATTATCTCTTCACCATGTTGGTGATGTTGGGGATCGCTCTGCTGGTAAAACCTTTTATATTCCGCCGCTTTGGACTCTATCAGCGCTTTTGGGTATATGCCAGTGTGCGCGAGCTGGCCACCATTCTGCTGGCGGTAACCACTGCCTCGGTGATTGTCGGAGGAATCATGCTCTTGCTTTGGGCGCTGGATGCTTTTACCTTCTTCGCCCGTTCGGTGCTGGTGATTGAGTGGCTAGTGTCCCTTCTGATGGTGGGTGGCGTGCGCTTTTTGCCCAGGTTTTTGTCAGAAGAACTGCTCACTCGGCGTAACCTGGATCGAGAAGGACAGGTGCTGGTGGTTGGAGCCGGTGATGCTGGTGCCCTGGTGGTGCGGGAGCTTTACAAAAACCCCCAGCTTAGGTTAACCCCCGTGGCCTTTCTGGATGATGATTTGGAAAAGCAGGGCGTACGCATCCACGGTGTCCCGGTGGTGGGGAGTCTGGATGAGCTTGATGAGAAGTTGGATCAGCTGCCCATCTCGGAAGTGATTATTGCGATTCCCAGCGCGCCGGGGCAGGTGGTGCGCCAGGTGGCTGAGGTGTGCCGGCAAAAGGAGATCGCCTTCCGCACAATGCCTGGCATTTATGAGCTGATTGGCGGGATCGTCAGTGTCAACCGGTTGCGGGAAGTAGAGATCTCTGACCTGCTGCGCCGAGAACACGCCCATATAGACCCCGCCCGGGTCAGGGACCTGTTGAAAGGAAAACGGGTGCTTGTTACCGGGGCGGGCGGTTCGATTGCCAGCGAGCTCTGCCGCCAGGTGGCGCGCTGGTCGCCGGCCAGTATTGTGCTCCTCGGCCATGGGGAGAACAGCATCTTCGAGATTATGGTCGAGCTGGAAGAGAATTTCTCAAAAATGGAAAAAGTGCCGGTGATTGTGGATGTGCGCGACCGCCAGCGATTGACGCAGATCTTTGCCCGTTACCAGCCTGAGGTGATCTTCCATGCGGCTGCCCACAAGCACGTTTCTCTGATGGAAAAGAACGCCGAAGAAGCCGTGACCAACAATATCATCGGCACCAAAAATGTGGTCGAGGTGGCTGCTGAAAATGGTGTCGAGCGTCTGGTGATGATCTCCACGGATAAGGCTGTCCGCCCCACCAGCATTATGGGGGCCACCAAACGCATGGCCGAGATGGTGGTACTCACCGCTGCTCAACAGCATCAGCGCCAGTATTCTGTTGTGCGCTTTGGCAACGTGCTTGGCAGCCGGGGGAGTGTTGTGCCGCTGTTCAAACGCCAGATCGAGGTCGGCGGACCGGTTACGGTGCGAGACCCTGAGGTGGAACGCTACTTCATGACCATCCCCGAGGCTGTCCATCTGGTGCTGCAGGCTTTTGCCATGGGGACGGGTGGTGAAATCTTCCTATTGAATATGGGTGAGCCGGTTAAAATTCTCGATCTGGCCAAAGATCTGATCCGCCTCTCCGGGCTGGAACCGGGTCGTGATATCGAAATCGTGTTTACTGGCTTGCGTCCGGGAGAGAAGATGAGTGAAGTGCTGTGGGATGATGGGGTGGACCACTTCCCGACCGATCATCCAGAGATCACACGTCTGGAAAAGATAGAGTTGCTGGCCCCGGATGAACTTGAAAAGGTGATCCAACAATTGGCAGGCTGCGCTGTTGAAGGCGATGCTGATGCCCTGGTGAATATCTTGGATGAGGTTGTCCCTGGGGCGCGGATCAAGGAGACACCTGCCCCCGATCTTACCGCCTTGATCTAAAAAATCACCTGGCAGATACGGTCTGCATTATAAAATTCGTATGGTTGAAAAAACCCTTTCTGAATGGAATCAGTGGCTGACCGGCTTCCCTGAGGCGCATCTCTTGCAGCAGGGCGAGTGGGGCGCGCTGAAGGCTGATTTTGGCTGGGAGGCGGTTCGTTTGGTCAGCGGGGGCGCCGGGGCACAGGTTTTGTTCCGTTCGCTGCCCTTAGGGTTATCGCTGGCCTACATCCCCAAAGGGCCCGTAGGGGCTGAATGGGCTCGTCTCTGGCCGGAGATCAATGCGGTTTGCCGGGCGCGCCGGGCTGTTTTTCTGAAGGTAGAACCAGATGCCTGGCAGGATCAGTTTGATCGGCAGGACCTCTTGCGGGAATTTGGCTTTCAGCCCAGCACGCACAGCCTGCAGCCGCGGCGCACTGCGGTGGTGGATATTGCCGGGGAGGAGGAAGAGGTCCTTGCCCGGATGAAGCAGAAGACGCGCTACAACATCCGCCTGGCCGCCCGCAAGGATGTGGTTGTGCGGCCTAGTGATGACCTGGAGACTTTCTCAGCGCTGATGGAGGTTACCGGAGAGCGCGATGCCTTCGGTGTGCACAGTCTGGCTTATTACCGCCGGGTGTATCATTTGTTCCACCCATTGGGGATGTGTGAGCTGCTGGTTGCCAGCTATCAGGGCCAGCCGCTGGCCGGGATCATGGTGTTTGCCCATGGGAAGCGCTCCTGGTATTTGTATGGCGCTTCCAATAACCTGGAGCGCAACCGCATGCCGGCCTATCTGGCGCAGTGGGAGGCAATCCGCTGGGCTAGAGGCAAGGGCTGCACCAGCTATGATCTGTGGGGTGTGCCGGACGCAGATCCGGAGGTTCTAGAAGCCGGCTTCAACCAGCGCTCGGACGGGTTATGGGGGGTGTACCGCTTCAAGCGCGGATTCGGTGGGCAGATTAGAAGGGCAGCCGGGGCCTGGGATAAGATTTATCACCGGGCTGCTTACCGGGCCTACCAGCTTTTGATTGCCCGGCGAGGTGTGGACTGATATGGATAATCAATATTGTATGAAGTGCGGTACGCAGATGAACTGGCATCTGGTGGAAAACCGCCAGCGTGAGGTTTGCCCGGCCTGTGGCTGGATCCATTACCAGCACCTTAAGGTGGCGGTTGCCGCACAGATTGAGTTGTTTGGCCGCCTGCTGCTCCTGCAGCGGGCTGAGGAGCCTTGGAAGGATTACTGGAACTTACCCGCTGGGTATGTAGAAGTGGATGAACCGCTTGAGATGGCGGTGGTACGGGAAGCCAGGGAGGAAACTGGGCTGGATGTGATTGCCGTGCACCTGGTGGGGGATTATTATTTTGATGACGATCCGCGCGGGAACGGCTTACTGCTGGTGTTCAGCGCAGAAATTCTGACCGGGCGTGTCCGCACCAACAAGGAATCTCGCAAAGCCAAATATTTCTCCCCGGACAGCCTGCCGGATAAGATTTGCGGAGCTGGCCACCGCCGGGCGGTAGAGATGTGGAAACTCAAGAAGCTGAGCGCATGATGGACCACAGACGCTGGAATGAAATTGTGGCGGGTTTCCCGCAACCGCACCTGCTCCAGACCTGGGAGTGGGGACAGGTTAAATCTGCCTTAGGCTGGCATGCGCACCACAAGATTTGGGAAGTGGATGGCAAAATTGCGGCTGCCGCGCTGGTATTGGAGCGCACCATCCGCTTGGGCGGTATCGGAACCCGGCTGCGGATGCATTACATACCTAAAGGGCCGTTGCTGATCGACTGGTCGGATGCCGGATTACGCAGGCGGGTGATCGCTGAACTAGAAGATTTCGCTCGTCTGCGCGGCGCTTTCCTGCTTAAGCTGGATCCCGATCTCCCGTTAGGCGTGGGTGAACCTGGTTTCGAAGAGGTGGCTGATGGGATGATCGGCGAGACCCTGATCGCTGAATTGAAGACTAAAGGCTGGCATTTTTCGGATGAGCAGGTGCAGTTCCGCAATACCGTGCTGCTGGATCTCACCCTGGAGGAAGAGGAAATTCTGGCGGCGATGAAACAGAAGACCCGCTACAATATCCGTTTGGCACATCGGAAAGACGTCTCCGTGCGCCGCGGAGCTGAAGCAGATTTTGAGCATCTTTACCAGATGTACGCTGAGACAGCCGTTCGGGATGGGTTTGCCATCCGGGGGAAGGACTATTACCTCACCCTGTGGCAGACCTTTTTCAACAGCGGGATGCTGCTGCCGCTTGTCGCTGAGGTAGATGCGGAGGCGGTTGCCGGCCTGATGCTGTTTGTCTTTGGAGGCCGCTGCTGGTATCTCCACGGGATGTCTACCGGGCAGCACCGCAACCGGATGCCCACCTATCTGCTGCAGTGGGAGGCGATCCGGGCCGGGAAGCAGGCTGGCTGCCAGGTCTATGACCTGTGGGGCGCACCGGATGAGTTCTCTGGAGAGGATTCTTTATGGGGGGTGTACCGCTTCAAGCGGGGATTGGGCGGCGAGGTGCTGCGCACGGTTGGCGCCTGGGACAAGCCTTTGAGACCGCTGGTGTTTAAACTCTACGCCCGGATCTGGCCCCGGATCATGGATCTGTTGCGGGCCCGAGGCCGGTCTCAAACAAAACAGGGATTGGCAGGAGGATAAGTGATGAAGGTGCCCCCGCGGATTAAATTAGCTCATTTACCCACACCGGTGGAGGAGATGCCGCGTTTGTCGGCGGCTTTAGGGGGGCCGCGGCTGCTGGTCAAGCGCGATGACCAGACCGGGCTGGCCTTTGGCGGCAACAAGACGCGTAAACTGGAATTCTTGCTGGCTGAAGCAGCTTTGCACAGCGCCAAGACGCTGATTACCGCCGGGGCGATCCAGTCTAATCACTGCCGGCAGACAGCAGCTGCTGCCCGCAAGGCTGGGTTAGACTGTATCCTGGTGCTTTCTGGAGAGCCGCCCCAGGTGCCGGAGGCGAATACCTACCTGGATGTGCTTCTCGGCGCTGAACTGGTATGGACTTCTTTGGAACAACGCGGGGAAATACTCAATCAAACCTATCTGAAGGCAGAAGCTGCCGGGAGAGAGCCCTTCCTGATCCCGTATGGCGGCTCCAGCCCGGTGGGGGCGGCGGGATATGCCGAAGCGATCCGGGAGCTGATCGAACAAGGTATTGCCGCAGACTGGATTGTGTTTGCGACTTCGTCGGGCGGCACGCAGGCCGGTCTGGTGGCAGGAAAGGCGATGTATGGCTTCAGCGGGCAGGTGCTGGGGATCAGCATTGATGAGGAAGCCGGGCAGTTTAATGCGGTGATTGCAAAATTAGCAAAAGATGTTACATATCTATATGAGAATGTAAAAAATATTACTATTGATGATATCCTGGTCAACGCTGACTACCTCGGCGGCGGGTATGCCGTGATGGGCGCATCTGAGAAGGAAGCCATCAGCCTGTTCGCCCGGCATGAAGCCCTGCTACTAGACCCGGTCTATACCGGACGCGCCGCGGCTGGCCTGATCGATCTGATCCGCATGCGGTTTTTCGGGCCTGATGAAACCGTACTCTTCTGGCATACAGGCGGCCAGCCGGCGCTGTTTGCGGAGAAGTATATGAGAATAGCACTGGCGTAATTAATTTTTTCCTTTTACAGCAAAAACGCCCTGGAAGATTCCAGGGCGTTTTGATTTAATGTCTGGACGTTTCTGACTTAGTCGTTATTGTCATTGTCGTCGTCATCGTTGTCATTGTTGTCATCGTTATCTTCATCATCATTGTTGTTATTATCATCCGAATGGTTGTCATTGTTATCATCATCGTCATCATTATTATATGAATTGTCGTCCATGTCATCGTCATCCATGTCATCGTCATCCATGTCATCATCATGGTATGAATCGTCATCAGCCATATCATCTTCCAGATGATATTCTTTCAGGGTGATGGTATTGTCGGTGTTGAGATAGTATTCGATCTCGTAATATTCTCCAGCGATGAAGAGGGTGGTCAGATCTTCGTCAGTGACCACGGTATAGGTTACATCGTCCATTGTGATCGTGTTGGCAGTCACTGCGGCAACGATTCCCTCAAATTCGATCTCCTCGCCATGCTCGCTCTCGGAGGAGTCATCGTCCATATCATCTTCCAGTTGATATTCCTTCAGCGTGATGGTGCCGTCGGCGTTGAGATAGTATTCGATCTCGAAGACACCGCCGAGGGTGAACAGCGCGGCGAGGTCTTGATCAGACATCACGGTAAATGTTTCGCCGTTGATCGTGATCGTATTGGCTGTTAATTCGGAAACCTCACCTTTGATCTTTAATCCCTGACCGTGCTCAATTCTTGAGGAATTGACATCACGACTCGAATCTTTTGCCAGATCGCTGTCAATATCCTGGCTGGGGATACTGCTGCCACCGGTAAACTGGGCTATGTCCAAACCTTCTGGAAGGGTTCCGTCACAGGCGGTCAATGCCAGGGTGCCAGTCAAAATGATTACTAGCAAACTCAATATTTTTTTGTTTTTCATGATTTTCTCCTTTTGAAATTCGTAATTTGTGATAGTTGGTAATCGTTTCTAGTCATCGTCATCGTTTTCTTCGTTGTCATCATGATTGTCATCATCGTTTGAATCGTCGTTCGTGTCATCATTATCCGGATCACCCTCACCATTGTCAGTATCGCTACCATCGTTATTAACGGTGTTATCATCGCCACTATCATCACCATCCGGTGTATCGGTCTCGTCAGGGTCATCAGAATAGTCTGGTTCATCCTCTCGATCATCTTCATCTGAGAAATCAGGTTCCGGGGTTTCCTCAGGTTCTTCTTCGTGCTCTTCCTCCTCATCAGACTCGCTTTCAAATTCCGGGGAGGGTTGGGGCGCCTGGGTTTCAAGCCTATTGATGATTTCTTCCTGTTCCACATACTCCTGGTGTTCGGAGAAAATTTCTTCGGCAGCATTGAGATGGTATAGAAAATTTTCAAGGATTTGATCAAACTGAGTACCGAGATCTTCGTCCTGAATCGCATCCAGTTCAGCAAGTCGTTCCTGTGCATAGATCAGGTGTAGTTCTGCTTCTTTCTGTGGGTTGATCGTCAAGGCAAGGCGCTGGTTTTCCAGCCAGATCTTATAAGGGTAAAGGAACTGGTTGGGTAGAGCCTGACTGGCGGCTGTTGCGCTGGTGGTGAATGAAACCAACAGTAAACTGAGTATGATCGCAATTGTTAAGGTGCTCATCCGCAGCTGCGGTGCTTGAAATACACTACTAAGACGCTGGATCAACGATATCGATACGGTTTCCTCGGAAATTTGTTTGGCCTCGAGCAAAAACTGAGCCCGCCCGCGGGCCGCCTGCACCGGGTCTCGGTCCGGCGCTTCACGCAGCGATTCAAGCTCTTTGATGGTTTCTTTGTGTTCGGTTTTACTGCTCATGGTTGATCCTGTTCATCCTGCTGGATGAATTTTCGTAAGTTGTTCAGCGCCCGGCTGTTGAGCGCTTTCACGCTGCCCACATTTCGTTCCATAATCTCCGCTACCTCTGCATTGCTCATCCCGTCCAGGTGTTTGAGCACCATCACCTGCCTTTGATCAGGCTTCAGCTTTTGGAGATGTTCTCTCAACCTTGCTGCTGTCTCATGTTCGATGATCTGGCTTTCAGTTCCGGGCTTGTCATCTTTGATAATTTCGAGATTTTCATCCAGCCCGTTTTCAGTACTTGGCTTGCGGTACTGATCGGTAATCCAATTATGGGCGATCCGGTAGAGGTAGGGGCGCAGCGCTTTTCGGGGACCTTTGTTCCGCTTGAGGGCGTGTAAAAACCGGGAGAAGGTCTCGGCTACACAATCCTCAGCGATCCGCTGGCTGCCAGTCTGGCGGTATGCATATTGATAGAGCGCTGTGCTGTATCTGTCATAGATCATCGCCAGGGCGTTGTGGTTAAAATATTTGGCTTCTGCCAGCAGTTCGAAATCGGTTTTGTGTTCCAAGGATACACTATTCAGACGCAAAAATTGTCCAATCGATACGGTTTCTAAGTAATCGCTCGAAAGTAATCTACCACAGAGAAGCAATTTAGCGATTACTCCTAATTGATCGCCGTTGAATCTTTTCTATTAATCAGGTTGGAATGCCAAAATGTTGCGACTGATGATTAAAAAACTTTCGGCGATCTACTTAGATGGAAATTTCAATTGGGAACGAGGGTCATAGTGTCAAGACCCTGTTTCCCAAGGAATATCCTGTTTACAGCAGGCCAGATGCTTCCAGGACACAGGATCATACGTGGGGTGATCGGTCTGATGAGCTGTACGCAACCAGATTAGGATATAAATTCAGCAGTTTATTTGGGGTCAAGTTGAAAATTGAACTGCCCTTGGCGCTCGATATTGTGGGCTAATTCGGAGAGGAAGCCCATCACGGCCCTGAGATACTCGGTATCTGAGGTTTCACCGCTTTCAATATACACCAAGGTGTCCTGGTTTAAGGTCAGCGACCGGGTGCGGGTGCGTTCTCCCAGTTGAAGCAAGCCCAGGCGCAGACGGCGGGTGCGCAGGATATTGCCGATCAGACGTTCATCGGTGGCCTGGGTGCTGTAATGCTTGTCAAATTCATCATCGCCAACCTTTTTTTGGTTGAAGTCAGCAATCCCCCTCTTTTTTAATACAAAGGATTGATCCACAGTCTTATTAAGCATGATCTGGTACTTTGTGAAGAAAACCCGGCTGCGCCCGCGGCGTTCGGATGTTTGCGCGATGGTGATCCGGTGCCCGCGGAGTGAACCATACAGAGCAGGCATGGAAAAGCGGTTGGTCTGTTTTGCCTGAAACCCGATCTCGTCCGCCAGGGCCAGCCATTTTTGCCTTTGAAGCCACTTGCTGAACAGGGCAATACCCCCCGGTATGACAAAGACCAGCACCAATAAGATAACCAGCATAACCTCGTAGCTGAGCTGCGGGAAGGCGGGCAGCACCTCTGACAGAAGGTCAAACCCGAAGTAGAGCAGCACAAATACCACCGCCAGCAACTGGGCGCTGACCTTGAGGTAGTTCATTCGCTTGCGGGGGATGATTCTTTCTTCGTCTTTCCCTGATGTGAACATGGTTTGCCTCTCTATCCAAACAGCCTATGATAATGCCCAGCAATCAAATCGACCGCCTTGTCGATCAGGGCACGGTTCTCTTGCAGCTGGTGCCAGCGCGAAGCTCCGGAGGAATGCGGCAGGGGGATCACCCATGCGTTGTTTTCGATCTGCATCTGGGTGCCGATGATCTCCGTCAGCTTGAGCTTGTTGTTAAAGAACAGGGCGATTGCCAGCCGCCCAATAGGGATGATCACTTCAGGCTGCACTAGAGCCAGTTCCCGGTCGAGGAAGGTCTGGCACAACTTCTGCTCCGCGCGGGAAGGCACCCGGTCTCCGCTGCCGGATGGCTGCCGGCCGGGATAGCACTTGGTCACCGAGGTCATATACTGGGTGCTGCGGAACCAATCTTCGTCAATCCCGGCGCGCCCCAGCCACTCGAACAGGCGCTTGCCGCTGCCGGCGTTGAATGGCCGCCCAGCTTCCACCTCAGTGATTCCTGGCGCCTGGCCGATGGTCATCATCCGGGCGCGGTGACTGCCCTGGGTGACAGCGGGAGGCTGAACCCAGTATCCTGCATCCAGGCAGAGTGTGCAGGCGCGCATCTCGGCCTGCAGCTTGGCGAAGGTGTCGGCATCAGTCATACAATCTATCTCTTTTCCATCGATAGAGTTTGCTGTGCAAACTCTTATATAAATGAGAAATAAGGCTTCTCATTTATCTTTCTCCTGAGATTTTTGCCCAGGTTTCCTGGAAGACCAGGGCGTCTTCTTCCATCACCGGACTTTCGCATAATATCCGCCCAGCTGCCCCGAATTCACACAGCGCCTCGAACAGGGCTTCCAGGTTAAAGTCTGAGTCAGCGATCGGCAGGTGGTTTTTCTCGCCTTTCTCAGTATACTCGATCCCGCTCAGGTGGCAGGAGAGGGTTTTGAGGGAGTCCTCGCCCAGCAGGCGGCCATATTCCTCCAGCACCTGGCACCACTCATCATAGCTGTTCATCGTGCCGTCGCCCGGGCGGGCGTGCAGGTGGGCGAAGTCTAGGCAGGGCTGCACTCCGGGAATCTGCCTGCTGATCTCCAGCGTATCGGCCAGCGAGCCAAGCATGGCAGATTTGCCCATCGTCTCCGGGCGCAGGGTGACCGGATTACCCGCGTCTCGCAATTCTTCCACGCAGCCGGCCAGACGTTTGATCGCGTTGGGCAGCACATCCTCGGGGGGGGCTCCGAAATAGGAGCCGGGGTGGAAAATGATCTCCGTAGCTCCGGCCAGGTTGCCGAAATGGGCCGCATCCATCAGCCGCTGGCGGGATTTAGGCCATTCATCTTCTTCGGCGTTTATATTGATGTAATACGGCGCATGCACGCTGAGGAGAACATCGTTTTCTTCCCCGGCCAGCTTGATGGCCTCACAGGTCGCCTCGCTGACCCGCACAGAACGCACCCAGCCTAATTCCATTGCGCCCAGGCCAAGCGCCCGGGTGTGCATCACAGCCCCAACTGAGCCCCCGGGTCTCTTGGGGCTGGAGATTGGTGAGCCAACTGTGCCAAAACGAAAAGAGCTTGTCATTGATTACCTCATTTTTATCAGGGTATAGTAAGCGGTCAGTTTTTCCCACAAGGGCGGGCCGAGGATGATCAGCCCGATCAAGATCGCCGTCAGGGCTGCGATCAGCACTGTGGCGGCTCCCACATCCTTGCTGGCTTTGGCCAAAGGATGATGGTTCTCTGTTACAAGGTCTACAACCGTTTCAATCGCTGTATTGATGAACTCTGCAATCCAGACCACCGCGATCGCCAGGATGATCAGTACCCATTCGATACGGTTGAGCCTCAACCAGGCGCTAACCAGGATCACCAGCAATGAAGCCAGGGCATGGATCCAGGCATTCTGCTGGGTGTGGAGTACATACCACCAGCCTTCAAAGGCAAATTTGAATGATTTGATCCGGGAGCGGAAGAACTTAACAGGCATGGTGTAGGGTTTTATGGTCAGCTTTCGGTCGGCTTCGCCTGGATATCCAGTTGCGTCAATATCTGGTTTTGCAATGCCCACATTTGTGATTTATCTTCTGGTGTAGTGTGGTCATATCCCAGCAAGTGGAGGATACCATGCACCAACAGCAGTTTAATCTCCTCACTGGCTGCGTGGCCAGAGGATTCAGCCTGCCGGGTGGCGGTTGGCAGGGAGATCACGATATCGCCGAGGTAAGGTGCGCCCGTTTCAGGGTCTTCAAATGAGATTGGGAATGATAGCACATCCGTGGGGGCATCCTTTCCCAGATATTTCTTGTTTAGTTGCTGGATTTCTTCGTCTGTGGTGATGCGCAGGCTGAGGGCGCTTTCTGGAGCTGTGCCGGTGATTAACATTACCTGGGCTGTCAGGCCGGTCAAGGCGGGATTGTCTATTTGGTCAGATCCGACCAGCTTTTCGTGAATGGTGATCTCGATCATCGGGATTCACCTCCATCCTCTTCAATCAACCGTCTGGGGCTTATCACCGTTGCATCGTCAATTTTAGGGTATTCAATCCGTGGATGGTACACGCCCCGCAAGGTGGTGGTGAAGGAGTCGATGATCTCTTCGATGTCCTTCAAGGTCAGGTCCGTCTCGTTGAGCTGCCCGCTGGAGAGCCGCTGGTTGACTACCTCTTTGATCAGCGTCCGGATTGCTTCCTGGTTGTCGGGGCGTTCCGCCCGGGCGCGGGCTTCCACGCCGTCAGCCAGCATTAACAGCCCGGTTTCACGGGATTGCGGCTTGGGTCCGGGATAGGTGAAAAGTGATTTGTCGATCGCCTGGGCATCGCCCTCATGTTCTTTTACTGCATTGGCGTATTGATAGCGGGTGAGCATCGTGCCGTGATGTTCTCGCACAAAATCCTGGATCTTTTTTGGCAGCCGGTATTTTTTTACCAGTTCTACACCATCGGCAACATGCTGGATGATGATCCGAGCGCTTTCAATAGGCGGCAGGTCGTCATGTGGATTGCGTGATCCGGGAACCTGGTTTTCGATGAAATATATCGGGTAGCGCAGTTTTCCGGCGTCGTGGTACAGCGCTCCCACCCGTGTCAGCTGGGAATTGGCGCCGATCCGCTCGGCAGCCTGTTCAGCTAGATTGGCGATTTGCAGGCTATGCTGGTAAGTCCCCGGCGCGTTGCGGAGGATATCCTTCAGCAGCGGGTGATCCGGGCGTGAGATTTCCATCAGCTGCAAGGTGGTGGTCAGCCCCAGGATCTGTGCCAGCAGATATTGCAGAATAACGGTCAGGCTGGCAGAAGCAATCCCATTGAACCCGACAGCTGCCAGCAGTTGGAGCAAGCCAAGCATATCCAGGGTTGGATCGGCGATCCGGAAAGCGATCAATACCACAGCGCCGCTGGCAGCCACACCTAATCCGGCCCAGAAGAAGGTCAGAACTCGGGAGATATTCCTGAGCAGCAAAATGCCAAAAGCGCTGGTGAACAGATAATAGAGGGTCAATTCAAGGCTGTTGGGCATCTCGAATGCCGACAGGATTGCCAGCGCCACTGAGAGGATGATTGCCGCCCTTGAACTGACCAGTGCGGCAATCAGCATCCCAAAGGCGGCCACTGGCAGCAGGTAGGGGATGATGGTGTGGCCGGGGATGATCGTCCGGGCAATAAACAAGAAGATCAGGAACAGGATTGCCATCAGAAGCTGGCTGGTGGAATTTTGTCTCAAATCGGGTCTCTGGGTAAAATATAAGCTGACGAAGACAAAGTTGATCACCACGATGGCAATTTTTTCGATAGCGTCTTTCCAGGTGATCTCTGGTTGCATCAGGCCGAACTGTTCCAGGGCTTCTACATCGGAGTTGGTGATCACATGGCCGCGAGGGACAATTGATTCGCCGGCCAGGTAACTCTGAACCACAGGGGCGACCGCTATCCGGGCTGCCTGGCGCATCTCTTCAGTGAGTTCTTCGCTGTACCAGCTGTTAGGTGTGATGAATGCGGAGACCAAATCCACCACCAGCATTTGTTTATCTGTCTGCAGCGATAGGCTGACCTGGTTGGAGATGCCATCGCGGATTGCCCCCAGCTGGTTTTCTTGTATCGCTGAGCGCATCACCTGTTCCAGAATCCGGTTGGCTTCCAACCGGATGGTTTGCCACTCATTACTGGACATCGAAATCAGCAGGTTGATATTTTCTGGTTGCAGCTGGATCGATTGGATTGCTTCCAGGTCATCAAATTTTTGGTCCTGGGTCGCGTAATCATCTGCTCGCACGCTGTCAATGTAATCCAATACATCCCGCAGATGGTTTAACTGTTGGCGGGCAATATTGGGGTCTGGTTGAGTGTATTGAGGGGGCACGTTGCTAGCGGCTTCTTGCTGCCTGATCTCAGTGAGTACCTCACTCTGGAAGGAAAGTGCATAAGGCGCGAGGATATCCTGGTCGGCGACATCACCGAGGGCGAGCTGATTTCCGTTTGTCCCGGCAGATAAGGGTAAAACCAGCATCAGTACCGATAGAATCGCAGTCAGCACCAGCAGGGTCAGGCTGAAAACCCCATTCCTGGTCCAGAAGCGTTCTTTCGGGATGCTGTTGGTAGTCATTGTTTGGTTTATCCTTAACTTTGCAGGATCTGGCGCACCATCTGGCTGACCTTGCCGCCATCGGCGCGTCCCTGAATTTTGGGCATCAGGGTTTTCATTACCCCACCCATATCGGCCATTGAGCTGGCGCCAACTTCAGCAATCGTCTCACGAATTACAGCCTCAAGTGCTTCATCGCTGAGTGCTTCAGGGAGGAATTGTTCCAGCACAGCCAGTTCGGCTTTCGCCTGTTCAATCAGATCCGGGCGCTCCGCTTTTTCCGCATCGGCGATAGTATCCTGCCTGGCTTTGGCTTCCTTCTGGACCAGCCGGAGCACATCTGCATCGGTAAGTTCACCTTTCTGGTTGATCTCAGCTTCTTTGATGGCAGCCATGACCAGCCGAAGTGGAATTTTGGTCTGCTCGTCTCTGGCTTTCATCGCCTCGGTGAGCACCTTTTGAATTTGGGCTTTCAGGCTCATTTTTCCTCTCCTATGGCGCGGATACCTGGAAATTGTCAAACATTACCTCAACCGAAGGGGCGTCAAAGGTGCCGGCAATCAAACCAGCATCACCGGTGGAGATGTCTGTATCAATCCCTTCAACGGCTAACATGCCATTGACATACAAGGCCAGCCGGGGGCCGATACACTCGGCGCGCAGATTGTTGGTGCTGTTGCCCAGGTGAATAGTGGGGGATTGCACCCAATCGACAATGTATTCCAGTTCGCTTCCCTGGAAGCGTTTGCGAATGGCGGCGTATCCGTCAGAGCTGATCTCCAAGGCATACCAGTTGTCCACATCGGCATGGCGGCAGATAATGCCGTACTGGTTGTCGGTAGAAGTACTAATCACTGTGGCTTCAACCTCGACGATCTGGTCGCCAAAATTCTTGTAGGGGTTGGCCCAAAAGAAGTGGGTATCTGTATACACTGCGATTTTGTAAGCGCTATCAACATAATCGGTCATCCCTTGTTCGTTGCTGAAGCGGTCCCATCCGCTGGCCGGGTCTGAGAAATCATCATAGAAGAGAACCTGGCTGGCCTGCGTCTGGGGAGTGGTTGGTTCTTCGGTCGGTTCGGGGGTTGGCGGGAGCGGGGTGATGGTCGGCAGGGGGGGCAGAGGGGTGTTCGAGGGTATAGCCGGGGCAGGCGGTGCTTCTTGTGAGCTGCTGCCAGAGGGCAAAGTACAGGCGAATGAAACTATCAGCAGCACCGAGAAAACAAGTAATAATTTGGTTCTAGATTTCATAAGCGTGTTCTCCATGATTTGGTTTGAATTGTGCTCTACACTTGGCAGCAGATCACCCCATGGGGTGCTGCATGGGTTGGCCGCCGATCAGGTGGAGATGCAGATGAGGAACTTCCTGGTGGCCGTGACGCCCGGTGTTGATAATCAGGCGGTAGCCATCCTCGGCGATCTTCAACTGGGAGGCAATTTCTTTTGCGGCGGTGAACATCCGCCCGGCAATCACCTCATCCTCGGCTGTGATGTGATTATTATCCTGGATGTGTTTCTTGGGAACGATCAACACATGCACCGGGGCAGCCGGGTTGATATCATTAAAGGCAAATAACAGCTCATCTTCGTAAACTTTGGTGCTGGGGATATCCCCATTGATGATCTTACAGAAAATACAATCTGGGTCTTGCATGGCTTCTCCTCCAATCGGACCGCAAACTAAAACGCTTCCTGTGATTTATCTGGCTAAGGATATTGTATCAGGGTATTGGGTGATTTTTCCTGAAAATGCGAGCGGTTTTGGCAGGATCTCTCTCAGGATCACCGGGGTGATCTGGTTGTTGAGGGCAGTATCAGATTCGGCTCTGACCCGCAGGTAGTTATCCGTCAGGCCGTTGAGCTGCCATTTTCCGTTTTGGTTGAGTAGAAATGCGCTCTCCCAGAGCACATTCATCTCCCGCCCAATGAATTTTTGATGGAAGCGAAGGGCATCTTCGGCTGCGGCTTCCCTCAAGACTGCGCTGCGTTCCTTCCGCAGATAATTATGCACCTGATGGGGCATTCTGGCCGCGGCTGTGCCCTGCCTGGCAGAAAAGGTGAATACGTGCACTCCGGCAAAGTTCATCTGGCGGACAAAATCCAGTCCTTGTTTGAATTCTTCCTCACTCTCGCCCGGAAAGCCGGCTATCAGGTCCGTGGTAATGGCGATATCTTCAATCTGGCTGCGGGCTTCTTCCACCAAACGGGCATATCCCTCCGGGGTGATTTTGCGGGCCATCCGGCGCAGGACGGCTGCGCTTCCGGACTGCAAAGGCAGATGCAGATGACGGCAGAGACGCGGATCCTGCCATAAGGAGAAGAACGACGCGTCCAAATCCCAGGGCTCCAGCGAGGAGACGCGCAGCCGGGGGATTTCCTGGATTTTCAGCAGGGCAGAGATCAGGTCTGCCAGGTGGGCGGTATTTTCAAAGTCGTGCCCCCAAGACCCAAGGTGAACGCCGGTCAGCACGATCTCTTTTGCCCCGCCGCGCAGGGCGGTATGCACATCATTGATCACCTGATCGATTGGATAGCTGCGCCCCTCGCCACGCGCCACCGTGGTGATGCAGAAAGTGCAGCTGTTATCGCAGCCGTCTTGTGCTTTGATAAAAGCCCTTGTGCGCATCCGACTGCCGGGAATTGGCTGGCGTTTGGTTTCTGGTTTTTCCAACGCTTCGTTTGGCAAGTTGAGCAGCCTGGCGACCAGGGTATCCTTTTCTGAGTTAGGAACCAGTTGTACCACCCCTGGCATCTTGCGGATCGATTCAGGTTTGATAGTGGACAGGCAGCCGGTCACCACGATCTGCTGGATGCCGGCCTTGTGGGCCTGACGTACTTTTTGCCGGGAATCAGAGGCCGCCGCGGCGGTGACTGTGCAAGTGTTGAGCACCATCATATCGGCCTCATCCATGTGGGCAACTAAATCATGCCCGGCTGCGGATAGTTGCCGGGCATAAGTTTCGATCTCGCTTTGGTTCAACCGACACCCAATGGTGTCTAAATACACCTTCATCGGCTCTGGTTAGGTTGGTTTAGGGCTTCCTGACCACAAAGTTATCGAAGAGGACTTCCGTGCTGGTTTGCTCGAAAGTGCCGGCCATCAGTCCTGCATCACCGGAAGTGAGATCGCTGTCGACCACAGAAACTGCCAATGTACCATTGACATACAATGAAATCTGGTTGCCAATGCACTCTGCCCGCAGGTTGTTGGCCGCATTCCCTGTGTTGATTGCCGAGACCTGCGCCCAATCGGTGATGAATTCCAGTTCGCTGCCCTGATAGCGTTTGCGAATAGCGGCATACCCATCACCGCTGATGATCATGGCGTACCAGTTGTCCACATCTTCATGGCGGCAAATGATGCCGTATTGCATATCGTCTCCGCCAGTGATTTTCTGTGCCTGGACTTCGATGATCACATCATTAAAGTTGCGGTACGGGTTCGCCCAATAGAACAATGTGTCGGTGTACACCCCAATTTTGTAGGTGCCGTTTTCGTAGTCGGTGTATCCTTCTCCGTCATTAAATCGGTCCCATCCGCTCTCGGGGTTGGAGAAATCATCCTCAAACAGGATATCTGCACCGCCGCCCGTGCTGCCGCTGTCTTCAGCGCCAAAACTGCATGCCAGCGCGGCGATGGCGATAACAGAAATAAAGAGTGCCAGTTTATATGTCCGTACCATAATTCCTTCTCCTGAGTCGGTGGTTAAAGTGGCGGTATTTTAGCACATATTACAGCCCTCTGGTCATTGCAATAAGTTGGGTTCTAAACCTCACTCTCCAAAATACTGGCGGAGAATTTTATTAATTTGTTCGGATAATAATGGGTCACCGAATTGCTGGGCAAGACCGTCAGCCTCCAGCAAATATGCCCGGGCTTGTTCCATCTGGCCCGTGTTCAGATAGAGAATACCCAGATAATAATGCGGCTCAGGGTTCTGTTCATCCAGCAACATGGCCTTAGTCAGAAAACGTTCCGCAAGCACTTTTTCACCCAGGAAGAGATAGCTGCGGCCTAGCAGCAGGGTGGCTTCGGGGTGATTCGGCGCCAGCAGCAGCGCCTGCCGGGCTGCAGGCAGACCGCTTTCCGCTACCTGGAGGTTATTATCAATGCTCAACCGGGCCAGCCGTATCCAATTTTCCGCATCTTCCGGAGCTTCTTCCACCAAATCCTGGAGCAAATTAAACCCTTTGCTGGCGCCGCCTGCTTCCACCAGCGTTTGTGCCAGATCGGCCTGCAAATCCTTATTATCCGGGTCCAGCTGTATGGCTGCTTCGAGATACCTCACCGCAGTCAGCGGCTGGTCTGACCGGCGGTAATACATGCTGAGAAACAGGTTGGCGGCCAATGAATTAGGCTTGAGCTGGTGGGCTTTTTGCAATGCAAAGAGGGCTTCGCCGCTGCTGGTGTGCTGGCGTGCCTCCCCCAGGTAAGCCCAAGCCTCGGCATATTCCGGGTCTTCGGTGACGGCCTGTTCCAAAGCGCTCTCTGCCAGGGGCCATTCCCCGATCGCGGCAAATGCCTGGCCGGTCAGGGTCAGGCGGTAGGCCGGGTTGTCGATCACTGCGGCCTGCCGGTAAGCTGCTTTCAAGCGGGATACGGCCCCGGCATATTCCGGTTGCAGATCTTGTGCCTCTTCCAAGTGAGAGAGGGCCTGGTCTGGATCACTGAGCAATAGAATCAAGCCGAGATGATAATGTGCTTCAGGATCCTCGGGATTGCTGTCAAGCGTTTGCTGCCATTTCTCTGGATCGGTATCCAGCCTTTCGTTTTCTGCGGTTGGATGGGGTGATGCCGGTGGGGCAGTGGTTTCAAGGCTATCAGCCTGCCCGCAGGCAGTCAGGACAAGTCCAACCATCAGCAGGATCAAGCGACTGGTTCGGGATAACACTTTCAGAATATCGGCCATAACCGGATTATACGCGAAATTCCTTCTGCTCCCGCTATTTGGCTTCGTTTCGGTCAATGATATAATGAAGGCCCAGATGCAGCCAGGATGGATGGGATACGGGGCACTCTGAGGGGCGCCTGTGTTCTTACGGGCTGTAAATTTACCCTAGAGGAGAAAAATGGACTTTAACCTTACTGAAGAACATCGAATGGTACAGAAGATGGTGCGGGATTTCACCCACAAGGAGGTGATTCCGACGATCGGGGAGTGGGACAGAAAACAGGAAATGGCTCCTCACATTTTGCCCAGAATGGGAGAATTGGGTATTCTGGGGATCAACATCCCCGTCCGGTATGGGGGCCAGGGTTTTGACTACATTACATTAGGCCTGGTTTGTGAAGAATTGGAATATGCAGATTCAACCTTGCGGGTAGTCATGTCTGTTCACATGGGACTAAACAGTATGGGGTTGTTGCAGTGGGGGACGGAAGATCAGAAGCAGCGCTTCCTTGTGCCGCAGGCCAAAGGTGAAAAATATGGCGCTTTTGGCCTGACTGAACCGGGAGCCGGGTCGGATGTGGCAAATCTGACCAGTACAGCGGTGAAGGACGGCCGTGACTACATTCTCAACGGTGAGAAGATGTGGATCTCCCTGGCAACAAAAGCCCACAATGTCTTGGTTGTGGCTCGAACAGATTTTAGCCTGGAGAAGAAATCCAACGGGTTAACTGCCTTTATGGTCGAGACTGACCGGGATGGGGTGACAGTTGGCGATATTCACGGCAAGCTGGGTGTCCGCGCAGGTTCGACTGGCTGGGTTGCGATGCAGGATGTGCGCATTCCCGAAGAGAACCGGATAGGTGAGGAAGGCGAAGGGTTCAAAATCGCCATGAGCTGTCTCGATAACGGGCGTTACACGGTTGGCGCCGGGGCGACAGGTTTGATCCGGGCATGCTTGGATGCCAGCGTGAAATATGCCAACGAACGGGAAGCTTTTGGCCGCCCGATTGGTAATTTTCAATTGATCAAGCAAAAGATTGGCATCATGAAGCGGGATTATGATATGGCGCGGATGCTGATCCTGCGGGCCGGGTGGATGAAGAATCAGGGGTTGCGCAACACTATGGAGACTTCGATGGCCAAATGGTTTGCCACAGACGCTTCCTTCAAGGCGGCCTCGGAGGCAATCCAGGTACATGGTGCCTATGGTTTCAGTGATGAATACCCAGTGGAGCGCTTCCTGCGCAATTCCAAAGGCGCGGTGATCTACGAAGGCAGCAGTGAAGTACATACCTTGCTTCAGGCCGATTATGCGCTTGGCTATCGCAAGGACCGCCCACTGCGCTGTGAGCTTCCCGCTTATGACCCGGATTTCTGGCAGGATGAGGTTTAATATTCGTGATTGGCTGCTGCTGGTAACGCGTCTGTCATTCTGAAGAGCTGGCAGTAGTTGGATGGACCCTTGATCACTCACTATTTGATAAGGAGGAAAACTTGAAGATCATCGTATGTGTCAAGCAGGTGCCGGATTCCGCTGCCGCCATGTCGGTGGAAGATGGCAAAATCTCCTGGGGAGATGCCCCCCTGGTGATCAATCCCTGGGACGAGTATGCCGTAGAAGCTGCGCTTCGTCTGACAGAGGCACAGGGTGGGGATGTGATTGCCCTCTCGCTGGGTGATGAAAACGCCAAAGAGGCGATCAAACACGCCCTGGCGATGGGATGCAGTGAAGCCATCCTGGTCAATGATCCGGCCATGGCTGGCGCTGATACCCAGGCTGTTGCCCGGGTTTTAGCAGCCGCAATCCAAAAGATTGGCGGTGCCGATATTGTCGTCTTTGGCAAGCAAGCCATCGACAGCGATGTCGGCGCTACCCCATCGATGGTAGCCCGTTTGCTTGGCTGGCCGGCTGTGACCCTGGTCTCTGAGATCGTTGAATGTACCCAAAGCGAGATCAAAGCATCACGGGCGATGGAGGAAGGCCGCCAGCAGGTGGCAGCTGAGCTGCCGGTGGTCCTCAGCATTGTTAAGGATTACGGCGAGCCGCGTTATCCCTCCTTCATGGGGATCCGCAAGGCCGCCAGAGCGTCAGTACCGGAATGGACTGTGGCAGACACCGGGATCGATCTGCCTTCTGCAGTGGTTACCTGGCCAAATGTGATGGCCCCGCCGGAACGCGAAGTCACCAATGAGATTATCGAGGGCAGCAACCCGGAAGAGATTGCTGCCAAATTGGCTGACAAGATCATGGAAGAGAAGGTGCTGTGATGGCTAACAGAGTGTGGGCTTATGTAGATCAATTCAAGAGCCAGGCGCTGCTGGCTTCCTGGGAGGTGGTATTCACTGGCCGCAAACTGGCTGATCAACTTGGCTCAGGCCTTACCGTTCTGGTGATCGGCAGTCACCTGGACGCGCTGGCCAAGGCAGCGATTGAATATGGCGCCGACGAGGTTCTCCTGGTGGATGATCCCAGCCTGGAAGATTACCGTGCCAGCCCATATGCAGCTGCCCTGGCAGGTGCGGTGGGTGAGAATAAACTAGATATCTTCCTGTTCCCCACAACTACCCGTGGGCGGGAGGTTGCCGGGATGGCCGCCATTGACCTGAATACTGGCGTGCTGGTGGATGTCACCGAGATCAAATTGGATGGCGATAAGGTCACTGCCATCCGTCCGGTCTATGCCGGTAAGCTGCTTTCAGAAGTAGTGTGTAATGCCAAACCGCAATTGGTGACCCTGCGGGGGAGAGCCTTTGAAAAGCCGGTCCCCGATGCTGGGCGTACCGGTACGGTCACCAAATTACCTACTGTAATGGCGGAAGACGAGATTAAACTCAAAGTGACCGGTTATCAGGCGGCAGAAGGCGGTGTCAGTCTGACGGATGCTTCAGTAATCGTGTCTGGCGGGCGCGGCACTTCCAATAATTCTGCAGAGCCGCCGGCTGAGATCACCGACGAGAGTGAAAAGGAAATCTGGAAAGCCCAGCAGGGGTTTATCCTGATCAACGATCTGGCCAGCGTGCTGGATGGTGCGGTAGGCGCCAGCCGCGCGGCAGTCGATGCCGGCTATGTGCCCTATGTGCATCAGGTTGGGCAGACTGGAAAGGTGGTCTCTCCAGACCTGTATATCGCTTGCGGCATTTCGGGTGCAATCCAGCACCTCGCCGGGATGCGCTCCAGCAAGGTGATTGTGGCGATCAATAAAGATCCGGAAGCTCCGATCTTCAAATATGCCCGCTTCGGCGTGGTGGGTGACCTTTATAAGATTTTGCCGCCGCTGACCGCAGCTATGAAGGAACGGTTGGAGAAATAACTTAGCCGGTCTTACCAAAAAGCAACAGGCGTGGAAAATTCTTCCACGCCTGTTTTCTGTAGTCGCAGGTTTTAACGGCGGTTAGGGTGAAGGCGCCTCAACGTAAACAGTGATGGTGGCTTTGACGGTAGCGCCTCTGGTATCCTTCACCGTTGCCGTGATCGTGTGTTCGCCTTCGCTGAGCTCAAAGTTAAGGCTGGCAGCAGTGCCCAACAGCCCGTCTATATCGGAGCGCCATTCTATCGAGTTGGAAAGGTCGCCATCCTCCGGGTCCTCGGCTGTACCGGAAAAGGTAATTGTATCTCCAGTGGTAAATATTGCCTCATCTGCCGGGGTGTTGATCACGATGGTGGGCGGGTCATTAGGCTGAAGCGTCGCGGTTGGGGTGGGTGTGATTCCAACCGCGATCTCTACATAGATCGAGCCGCCATCTACATAAAAGATTTGCCCAACATCGTTCTTGAAGACCCAGTAGCTGGTATATGTGCCCGCGGTACCCGGGGCAGTCATATCGATAGAGACCTCCACGGTTTCACCTGGTTCAATATCTTCGTCCGTGAAGCGGTAGGCCACGTCGTCCGCCATTTGAGTGCCGCCGTTGAAGACAATTTGGTAATTTTTGTTCCAGGTGCAGGTGCCGATATTCTCGATCTTCCAGGTCTTGGTAAAAGTGCTTCCGATTGCTATCTGGGTCCCATCCGGGATGGTGACATCACTGATAAAGCCGCCAATATCACAAGTGGAGGTTTCAGAAGATGGCTGTTGAAAAACACTGGTCTGGGTGGGGATTGCCGGCACAGTTGGGGTAGGTCCGCTGGTAGCAGTGGGTGTGCTTGAAGGGGCGGGTGTAAATGTCGGGGTGTTGTTTGGCGTGGGAGATTGAGCCGCAGCAGTTTGGGTAATGGCAGCCATTGCTGTTTCAACCACCTGGGTCACAGCCAGATTCTCATCCTGCTCATTTTCCGAACCCCCACCGCAGGCACTCAGGCTTAGAATCAGCAAAATGCTGATCAGGAGGGCAGGGAGGGTTGTTTTTCTTGTGATTTTCATATTCACCTTCTATTTTAGTTAAAAAATAAGTTGACGTCCACCGTCACAAAACAAAAAAGTTCAATCCGTGGTGGTACGGCAACTCAGGTATCTTTCTCTCCAGTGTGGTGCATTATGCCACATAAATCCCAGTTTGGGGAGCTTAAATGTGCAGATTTGATCGATAATTTTCGCTATGCTTGACCGGCAGGTTGATTCTTGCCGGCTGGCGATCGAACAGTGCTGATGATCACCGCCGCGAAAATCAACAGGCCTCCCAGGGCATTGAGGGGATGGAAAGTCTCTCCACCTAGTGTCCATGCAAAAATGGCTGCAAAGACAGGCTCCAAAGCAAAAATCAGCGCAACTTTGAGCGGTGATGAGATCGCTTGGGCTTTGATCTGAATTAGATAGGCAGAAAGAGTGGGGAACAGTCCCAGGAACAGGATCACACCCGCTGAATTCAAGTCAGGAATGGTCAGCGGTAGATCAAGCAAAACCGCCGCCAGCAGGGAAAATACCCCCACCACCAGAAACTGTTGGAATACAAATTGTTGGTTATCTTCCATTCCCTGGGCGTATCGGTCAGTCAGCATGATATGCAGGGTGTAGGTGAAGGCAGCTGCCAGGGTGATCAGGTCTCCAATATTGACCGCCTTCACACCCCCGGTGACCAGCCATAGACCCACCAGCGAGACCGATACCGCAATCCATTGAGCTAAGCGAGGCTTCTCTTTAGGAATCAGTATGGAAAGCGGCGGGACAAAGGCGACAAATAACCCGGTAATGAACCCCGAATTTGCTGCCGTCGTATATTTTAGGCCGATTGTCTGCGGAATATAAAGGAAGAGCAGCACGATACCCAATACCAAGCCAGGAATAAAATTACTGAATAGCGGTTTTCGCCTCCATGCCAGGTAGACTCCCATCAACAACGCGGCAAATAAGAACCGGTAAGCCACCAGCGCCACCGGATCCAGGGCGGCCAGGCTGCTTTTGACCATGATGAAGGTGCTGCCCCAAATGGCGCTGGCATACACCAGTCCGAGGTCGGCCAGCAGGTTTTTTGCCGGGCGTTCAATCTTCTGCGGGGAATTCATCAGGGTTTATCGGAATGGCTGGTCGGCGCGGTCAATCTCCGCCTGCATCTCTGCCAGCATCTGTTGGGCAGCCGGGTGAGATTTGGTGTAGAGGTTATCCAGTTCCTCCGGGTCGGCAGCCAGGTCGTACAGTTCAAGAACATGGTCGCTGCCGCTCAGACGGTCATCTCGGAACGTAAAGATTAATTTCATGCCGTTTTTAACCATGGTCACAACGCCTTGTGAGAACCGGCTTTTTGCATCTGACAGCCAGCCGTGAACTGAATACACGGCCCGGTCTGTGGTGTTATCCACCTCGCTGAAAGGGGGTAAACTGATGCCTTCAACCCATTGAGGGATTGGCTGCCCGGCTAGATCCAGCAAGGTGGGCAGTACATCAACCGCACTTGTTGTGGTGTAGATATCCACGCGGGTTTGCTGCCCGGGAGGGAAGATCAACAGCGGCACTTTCACCAGGGCTTCATATCCCATCGGAATTTCATGCCCAATGTTGCCGCGTTCAAACAACTCTCCGTGATCAGAGGTCAGTATCAGCCAGGTGTTCTCCAGTTGACCTGAATTTTTAAGATCCTGGTACAAGCGGTTGAATTCAGAATCGACATACAATAGGGTTTCATCATAATGCTGCCTGAATAGGCTTTCCTGTTCATAGGTTTGCTCCTCGGTGATGTGAGACCGCGGCTTCTCAGGGAATGTGATCCCATCATCGCTGAAAACGTTATAAAATTCGGCCCTGGTCAGGTAGGGTTTGTGTGGGGGGTAATAATGATAGTAGCTCAATTGAGGTTGAGCAAAAGAGGTAGATGTTTTCAGTAAATGATCTATGCCATCCTCCAGCAGGAAGGGCATATCCAGCACTGGAATCTGAGGTACACCGCGCGGGAATTGGTCCTTGTATGTCTGGTTGATCTGATCCAGGTTAACCTGAATGATTTGTTTGAAGAATTCACCCAGGAAGATCGAGCTGTGATATCTCCTGTCTGTGTTCCACATCGCCATCCTCTGTGCCAACCCGGTGACCTCAATATCCTTTCTGAATAATCGGGTGAAGGGGAAGCGGGTGGGCAAGAACATCTCTGTGAAGTGAGGGTGCCTCGCCAACCAGTGGTCAGATTGTGAGAGGATCATATCGGCGTACATATTGTGAGTGGCGGCCACCGATGCATATCCGGCATCCTTCATCAACCGGAACAGGTTGTTTTTCGGATTAACCAGTTGAACCACTTCCTGACTTATGCAGTGGTGCGTCCAGGGATAGGTGCCGGTCAGCAGGCTGGAGGTGCCGGGAATTGTCCATGGTCCCGCGGCGTAGTGGTTGTGATATACAATGGCTTTGTCTGCCAGTTTGGCCAGCTTAGGCATGGTTTGCCGTGGATAACCGAGAAACCCAATATTTTTAGCACTCCAGGCATCAAAAACAACCATGATAATGTTTGGTTTCTGAGATTGCCGGATCATCTGGATGGGGACGATAGAACTAAAGGAGGCTAATGCGGCCAGTTTTAGAAAATCACGGCGGGAGAGATTTAAGGATTCCATAACGGTTATATCCAGTAAGTGATCACTCGGTAGATAGCTGCCCCAATCCCGATCAGATCGAAAAGCAAATAGATTGGCACCAGGACGGTAAGTTTTTCTGTCAAGGCGATGGCTGCGTTTTGACCTCTTTCCCAGCGCGGCAGCAGCACAATTGGGAAGATGGCTGAGGCTAGCAATAAGATCCAAAAAATTGGGTACAGCTGGTGTTGGCGGTAATACACTCGCAGCATGATCCACTCAAACCAGGCTGGACTGATCTCTGTGAGCAACAAATACGCCTGGTTGACAATCGCCCAAAAGGCGATCACCAGCGCCAGTGTGCTGGCAACAGCCATGTGGGAGCTTTTTTTCCAGGTTTTGGGAAATAAAAAAGTAAGCAGATAGATGAACCCAAAAAATACCAGGCTCTCCAGTATGGCGAATCCAAGACTGTATCCAGAGACACCCAGGAAGTAAAGTAAATTCCGCTTCCGCAGGTACCACGATAGATCATATATCAGGCTGATGATTGCCCAGAAATGGACTGGTAAGGCGCACACCAATAGAAGTTTTAGCGTTTCTGCATTGGTGAGCTTAGGATTAAGTTTCATCTTGTTCTGAATAGAATTCAAGTTTCCAATCGTCAAAACATAAGGCCTTACTGTTTGCCTTAGCCTGGCGTAATCTTATCATACCCGTGAGATCAAAATCAGAGTTTCTGAACAGGGATCTTGAGGAAGATTTCAATAGGCTATTGGTTCTTTTGGAGCAGATTCAAGAAAGCAGGAACCAGACCGGGATCAAAGATGGTGCCGCTGTTTTCCTCCAGGTAACGGATTGCTTCTGCCTTATTCCAGGCTTTGCGATAAGGTCTGTCTGACCGCAGTGCATCCCACTGATCAATGATTGTGAACATTCGGGCAAAAAGAGGAATTTGTTCTCCCACCAAACCTTCTGGATATCCCTTTCCATCCCATTGTTCATGATGGTACATGACAATTTCAATCACTTTGGGTGATAACGGCAGATGTTCCAGCATCTGTAATGCCAGCTCAGGATGTTGTTTGACGATCTCCCACTCATCCTCGTCCAAAGGTCCTGACTTTAGCAGAATATGATCGGGAATTGCCATCTTGCCAATATCATGCAGCAGTGCTCCCTGTCGAATTGCATTTATCTCCTCTTTGTCGTTGATCTCAAGTTCTTGGGCAACCCTCAGACTGAGTTCTACCACCCGCCGGCTGTGGCCTTCGGTCTCCCGATCACGCTGCTCAAGCGCTCTGGCCCAACTTTCAATCGTTTTCTCATAAGCCTCCCGCACCTGTCTTTCAGATCTCTGCAGCCATTGAATATTGGATTCCCAGTATTGCATCACCACGTACTGCAGGGCGCCCATGATTACCAGGATCAGGGAGAGGATCACCGGTGTTGACCGGTCGGTGACCATGTCAGGAGCGAGCAAGCCGTGATTGGTGAGATGATAAAATCCCCAGATTCCCAGGATAGAAACCGAGGTGAGGAAAATGGAAGTGATTTTGCCGTACAAAAGGCCAGCCATCACAGTAATGATTGGCAGCGCAATTAGGCCTTCATCGCGCAGGCCGTTGCTGTCAGCGCAGTTGAAGAAAATGACTAAATACGCAAAAAAGAAGAAAAGCCCAGACGACAGGTAAAAGCGGTCCTTGCTGTTTAAAAATAATGCCACCAGGCTGATGAATGAAACGATGAACAAGGAGATCGCCGACTCGATATTTCCACGTGAAATGTTGCTCAACCCCATAGGGATGACCGCCAATCCGGAAATGCCCAGAGAAACATTCAGGATTTGTTTTTTTCGGTAAGCTTCGTACGATTTGATCGTTTTAAAGCGGGGATATGAATCATTAGACATAAGATTGTTTAGATAAATACTATTAATAAGATCACCAGGATGTTGGTCTGATGACAGCTAATTATACTTTAACTTTGAGTTTGGTTTATTGGGTTGGATTACGAAGAGCGGGGTCGTTAATCACTGGATCTGGCGTTTTATAGAAACCCGCTGGTGGTACTGGCCGGTTTTGGGCACGCAATCACAAAATTTGCATCTTTTTGCCCTTGCGATGAGTTGTGGCGGCTGAAGCGCTCTGCTCCATACCCTTGGATGACCAACCACTCTCAGTCTGGTCTATCTGCTGTTCTTATGTGATTCAGGCATAAAATCGCGGCTTTTTCGGTGGTAAGATTAGTTCCTGATATCGCAATGTATAAACGAGGGTTATCATGTCAACCACTGAACAGGCCATCGCACAAACTGAACTAAAAGAAGAGTTCCAGACCGTTCCTGTGATCACGATTGCCAGCGGGCATTTTATCCACGATACTTTCACCGCTTTTGTCGCGCCCCTGCTGCCTCTGGTGATTGAAAAACTTTCGCTTTCATTGACCATGGCCGGGGCATTGAATGCCTTTATGCAGCTTCCAGCGGTATTAAACCCCTTCATCGGCTACCTGGCCGATAAACTCAGTCTGCGTTATTTTGTAATCTTTGCCCCCGCGGCAACAGCTTCTTTGATCGGTTTGATGGGACTGACCCCAAGTTATGGGATGCTGGTATTCCTGTTCGTGCTGATTGGGTTCAGCGTAGCCGCTTTCCACGCGCCCACACCGGCGATGATCGCCCGCGTGGCAGGCAAACGCGTTGGCCTGGGAATGAGTATGTATATGGCCGGCGGCGAACTGGGGCGCACAGTCGGACCGTTGGTGGCGGTGGCAGGCGTATCAGCCTGGGGGCTTGAGGGGATTTACCGCTTGATCGCTCTGGGGTGGGGGGCTTCGCTGATCCTTTTCTGGCGCTTCCGATATGTATCCAGCGCGGATTACCGCTTCAAGAATGGAAATCTTAAAGCAGAAATCCCCAAACTGCGCAGTTTATTCCTCCCGATTGTGCTCCTTACTTTTACCCGCGCATTCCTCACCGGTAGCATCACTACATATCTGCCAACTTTCTTGAATTTTGAGGGCGCCACCCTGGCCTTTGCGGGTATCTCGCTTTCGGTTTTGGAAGCAGCCGGGGTAGCTGGCGCACTGATCTCGGGCTCGGTCAGCGATAGGTTCGGCCGCAAACCTGTATTGCTGGTCTCTCTGATCCTTTCAACAGGCTTTTTGTTTGTCTTTTTACAGGTTACCGGTTGGGCAGTCATCCCGGTGCTGCTGCTGTTAGGATTTTTCTCACTGGCTCCTGCACCGGTATTGCTGGCCATCGTGCAGGATGCCGTCCCAGATAACCGGGCGGTAGCCAATGGGCTTTATATGACAATTAATTTCCTGGTGCGTTCGCTGGTGCTGGTGCTGCTCGGTGCAGCGGGGGACGCCTGGGGTTTGCGGACAACCTTCATGCTCAGCGGTGTGATCTCAATCTTCTCGCTCCTCCCGGTGCTGATCATCAAGGTGGATGGTGGACAGAAATCAGCAGGACAGGGATAGCAACTGACACTAATTTTATGGAAGGGTTTTTGCCAATCCTGATCTGTTTGTATTAAATTTTTTATGTTTGCTTAATTTTCCTCATATCTTATTCTAACAAAACCCGCTTATATTTCTATTTAGAAAATAATCTTTATCTATGCACTACTTTAACAATTCAACTTTTTCTAATGATAATCAGGTTGCCCTGGACTTCATTCGGAAAGGAATAAGCCCTCCAACCACCTGAGGGCTTTTTTTATTTTATTCATCATGTGAAAGGAGACTTGAAGTATGAATCGATTATATAGACCCTTATCAGTCTGGCGTGAAATGGACCGCATCCAGCGTGAAATGGACCGCCTCTTCAGCGGTTATTCGCCTTCAGCCCACCGGGCAGCACCCAGCTATCCGCCAATCAACATTTGGACCAAGGAAGAAGGCCAGGTAATTACCGCAGAGATGCCGGGCATCGACCCTGACAAGATAGAAATTGATGTGGTGGCAGACTCGATAACCCTCTCCGGAGAACGTAACCCTGATCCTGAGCAGGAGGGAATGATCTACCACCGCAGAGAGCGCAATCACGGCAAGTTCAGCCGGACCATCCAGCTCCCATTTATGGTGGATGCAAATAAAGTTGAAGCAAAATTCACCGATGGCGTGCTGCAAATAACTCTACCAAGAGCTGAAGCTGATAAACCGAAGAAAATTGCTGTAAAGAGCGCTTAAATTTGGAGGTGAACCAATGACCAAAAAAGAATCAAAAGAAATGCAAGTGCAACAGCAGGAAGCGGTTGCGGCTGAAGATACAGAAAGAACGCGCCAACGCCAATGCTTCGTGCCGAGGGCTGATGTTTACGAAACCGAAACAGATGTGGTTGTAGTGGCAGACATTCCCGGTGTGACCAACAAATCGGTTGAAATAACCTTGGAAAAAAATGTCTTGATAATCAATGCTTTCCGCTCTTCAAGTATTCCTGAAGGATATTCATTGGCGTACAGCGAATATGAAGAAGGCGATTATATGCGCAGTTTCCGCTTATCCAATGAAATTAACCAGGAAAAGATTGATGCCAAGGTGAAAAACGGCGAGCTTTGGCTTAATTTGCCAAAAGTTGAAGTGGCTAAAGTCAAAAAGATTGCGGTAAAGGCAGCCTAGAATTTCTTTGGGAAGCGCCATCTACGTCAAGCACTCTGGGGATCCGGAGTGCTTGACGTATCCTGCAGGAGGTATGCATGCAAAATCCGATAAATAAATCATGGTTCATCGTCATCGGGGTGTTGTTGACCGGGATTGTGCTGGGGGGGACAACAGTCTTTTTTGCATACATTTTGCCGCAGAAAAGTGCGCAAACGGAAGCGGTATCCAATATCCCCACTGACACTCCCGTAAATCTCTCACCAGCCTACCCGGAATTGATCGGCGCTGATTCGAATATCAGCGACCTCTATGACCGGGTGAGTGGTTCAGTCGTTCATATAATCAGCAGGAGTGAAACGTTCAGCCTGTTTTATGGGATTACCGCCCGTGAAGGGACCGGCTCAGGCTTTGTCTATGATGATGACGGTCACATCGTGACCAATTATCATGTGATTGAGGGTTCAACGGAGATCGATATTATCCTGCCAAACGGCGGTACCCTGGCGGCTGGAATTGTGGGTTACGATACCTATTACGACCTGGCAGTATTACAAATCCCTTCGGAGCAATTGTCTGCCCCTCCTCTGGCATTGGGTGATTCTGGAACTTTGCGAGTGGGTCAGCCGGTGATTGCGATTGGCAACCCATTCGGGCTTGACCGCACATTGACGACCGGCGTGATCAGTGCGCTGGGCAGGCGCCTGGAAACAGAACAAGGCGCTTTGATTGGGGAAGCGATCCAGACCGACGCAGCCATTAATCCGGGCAACTCTGGCGGCCCGCTGCTCAATCTTCAGGGGCAGGTGATTGGCGTCAACACGGCGATTAACTCGCCTTCCGGCGGGTCGGTTGGGATTGGTTTTGCGGTTCCCTCAAGCGTGATTGGACGCGTGGTTCCTGAACTGATCTCCGCTGGTCGTTACGATCACCCCTGGTTGGCGGTGCAGACAGTCGAACTGGGGGCCGATGTGGCGCCGCCTGAGGACGGGCCTTCCAGAGGGCTGCTTGTTGTGGATATTATTGAGAACAGTAAAGTTTCATCTTCGGACTTAAAAATTGCCTCCATCATTCGGCAGCAGGGGCGGATCATATTCTCAGGAGGGGATATCATTGTCGCGGTAGATGATCGACCTGTAGTATCCCGGGATGATCTTGCGATCATCATTGACACTTATTACAGACCCGGTGACATAGTAACCTTGACCATTCAGAGAATTGAGCAGGGCAACTGGATAGAGCTTGAGATCCAGGCCGGGTTGGATATCCGCCCTTGAGGGTTCTTTAGGTATAGAGAACATGTAATTCCAGATTGGGCATTTACAGATGTTGCGCCTCTTGACGAGGCGCTTTTTTTGATTAGAATGTATATGAACGAACGTTCGTTTTTAGATAAATGGAGGATCAATGACCATAGACCAGACAGCTGCTACCCCGAATGAGCCCAGTCTCAGCAAAGGAGAGCGTACCCGTAAACAGATTATCGGGGCAGCCCTTGAGCTTTTTTCCGATCAGGGCTACCACGGCACCTCGATGCGCCAGGTTGCTGACCTGGCTGGGATCGCCCTTGGCGGAATCTACAACCACTTTGACAACAAGGAAGCAATCTTTACTGCTGTTACTCTCGAGTCGCATCCCATCCACACCTTGCTGCCTGCTCTGGAAGCGGAATCGGGAGACACTTTGGAAGAAGCCATCCACCAATCAGCGGAGCGGATGTACGAGACCCTCAGCCAGCGGGAGGATTTCCTCAACCTGATATTGATTGAAACCCTGGAGTTCAATGGGAAGCACTTTCCAGATATCTTTGCTCAAATTTTCCCGCGTGCGGTCAGCTTCAGCAAACGCTTGACCGAGAAGCCCGGTGATCTGCGTGAGGATATCCCTCTCCCCGTGATGGTGGCAACCTTTATCGGGATGATCTTCTCTTTCTTCCTCTTCCAGCGGTTGTTCGGCACACAGGTAGATCTTGGAGAGCCTAAAAGCTTACTCCGCCAGATAATGGAGATTTATCTGCACGGCATCCAGCCTCAAATCGGGGAAGGAGACCGGCGATGATCCAGCGGTTGCGATCTATCATCCGCAAGGAATTCATCCAAATCCGGCGGGACCCGCGTACGTTGGGGTTGATTATTATCATCCCGGTGATGCAGCTCTTCTTGCTGGGGTATGCTGCCACCAACGACATCCGCAATGTGGCCATGGCGGTCTATGACCTGGATAAGTCGGAGGAGTCCCGTTCACTGGTACAGGCATACAGCAACGCCGAATATTTTCAGGTAATTGAGTATGTTTCCTCGGAAGAAGAACTGCAAACCCTGATTGAATACGGTGATGCCAGAGTGGGACTGTTGATCCCCCCGGATTACAGCCACGATCTGAACGCCGGGCAGACCGCCCAGATTGGCTTTGTAATTGATGGCTCTGATCCTTCCATTGCCAAAACAGCCCTTTCCTCAGCCCAACTGATTGGGCAGGCATATGGCGCCTCTATTCAAGAAGAGAGACTGGTCCGCAACGGGATGGGAGGGATCAACTTCCAGCCGGTGGAGGTGCGCACCCAGGTGTGGTACAACCCCACTCTCGAGGACGCCTACTTCATGGTGCCCGGCATTGTGGGGATGGTGCTGTTTACCCTGACCTCCATGGTGACGGCCAATTCGATTGTCAGGGAGCGCGAACGGGGTACGATAGAGCAGTTGATCGTCACCCCCATCCGCCCTTGGGAGATGGTGCTGGGCAAAATGGTCCCCTATGTGATCCTGGCGTTCATCAACACCGGCGAGGTGCTGCTGATCGGTTCTCTCTGGTTCGGCGTGCCGATCCGGGGCAGCTTGCTTCTGGTGTTTGGCCTTTCCGGTGTCTTCCTGATGACCAGTCTGGGTATTGGGCTGCTGGCCTCCACCATCGCCAGCACCCAGCAGGAAGCGATGATGATCGTGTATATGATCTTCCTGCCCTCGGTTTTTCTTTCTGGTTTTTTCTTCCCAATCCAGGCGATGCCCAAAGTGCTGCAGTGGATTTCATACGGCATTCCGCTGCGTTATTACATGAGCATCATCCGGGCGCTGCTGCTAAAAGGGGTGGGACTCCCCGCCATCCAAACAGATGTGACCTTGCTCGCCTTGTTCGGACTCGGATTGCTGATCATTGCCTCGGTACGTTTCCGCAAGCGTCTGGATTAGGGTGCTGCCATGACAGAGAAATTGCTTCAGGTGAATTCTGTTTCCCGCAGCTTTGGCGATCTGCAAGCCGTCAAGGATTTAACGATGCAGGTGCGCGGCGGCGAGATATTTGGCTTGATGGGGCCTGACGGAGCAGGCAAGACCACTTTGATGCGGATCATCTGTGGAGCCTTGCTGCCAGATACCGGAGAGGTGCTGGTCAATGGGATCAGTATGAATAAATCACCAGACCAGGCCAGAAGTGAAATTGGTTACCTCTCACAGCGGTTTTCGATGTATGAAGACCTGACGGTACTCGAAAACCTGCGTTTCTTCGCTGAGGTGCGCGGCCTGGCTGCAGATGTTTGGCGGCCGCGCACGCTGGAAATTCTGGATTTTGTCGGCCTGGGCGAGTTTACCGGCCGGCTGGCAGGGAGACTTTCGGGGGGAATGAAGCAAAAGCTGGGCCTGGCTGCCTCCCTGGTCCACCGCCCGCGCTTGCTGCTGCTGGATGAGCCCACTGGCGGTGTAGATCCGGTCACCCGGCAGGATTTTTGGCAGCTGCTTATCCGTTTGGTGCGCGAGGAGCATGTGGGGGTATTGGTCAGCACGCCATACATGGATGAAGCCGTACGCTGCACGTATGTGGGGATGATGGCTGCCGGCAGCCTGGTGCTGGAAGGCCCGCCGTCCGAACTGCGTAATGCCCTGGAGGGACAGATCTTGCAGCTGCGCGGCGCACCGCTGTTGGCCTGGCGGCGGGCGGCAGCTAACCTCCCCGATGTCCTCGATATCCAGGTATCTGGCACATATTTGCATTTACGGGTGGCGCCGGGCCGCGCCAGGGCGGTCACACGGGCTTTGAAGCAGTTAGCCAGAGAGAGAGGTTTATCTCTGGAAACACTCGCTCCTACTGATCCCCTGCTGGAGGATGTCTTCAACGCTGCAATTGTGGATCACGTCTCAACTGAGGGGCTTTATCAGATCAATGGAGTGCAGCATGATTGAAACCGTTGTCCGCACGGACCAGTTGACCAAGCGGTTTGGTGAGTTTACCGCCGTTGATGCGGTGTCTTTTGCAATCAAGTCTGGTGAGATCGTGGGTTACCTGGGGCCGAATGGTTCTGGTAAAACCACCACCATCCGCATGTTGTTGGGGCTGCTCTTGCCTACATCAGGGGAGGCTGAGGTACTGGGCTATAATATCCGCACTGACCCTGAACCGATCCGGCGCAAGTCTGGCTATATGTCTCAACGCTTTGCCCTGTATGATGACCTCACCGTGTGGGAGAATCTGCAATTCTACGCCGGAGTATATGCGGTGACTGACGAAGCTCACCTGAAGGCTACCCTGGACCGGGTAGGGATGCGTAAACAGGCGCGTGAGATGGCCAAAGACCTGCCAGTCGGATGGCGGCAGCGGCTTGCATTGGCCGCGGCTATCGTACACCAGCCCCAACTGCTCTTCCTGGATGAACCCACCAGCGGGGTTGACCCGTTAGCCCGGCGGGTGTTCTGGGACCTGATTTATGAGCTCGTGGATGAAGGGATCACCGCCCTGGTCACCACCCACTTTATGGACGAGGCTGAGTACTGCCAGCGGGTGGGGATCATGCGCCGCGGCCAGCTTCTGGCGATGGATACCCCTGAGCGTCTCAAGCGGGATGTGCTTGACGGGCAGGCCTGGGATGTGAGCGCCAAGCCGGCTTTGCGGGCAATCAGTGTCCTGGAGCAAGTGCCTGGTGTCCATCGCGTGGGTCTTTCTGGCGACCATTTAAGGGTCATTGCTGCCAAGGTTGTGCGTAAGTCTGTCCTGGTACAGGTGTTGAGGTCTGCGGGATTAGATGGGATCGCCGTCAGTCCAACGTCGCCGGGTTTGGAGGACGTGTTTCTCTCTCTATCCCTGGATTAGACCGAACCAATTTCTTTGAAAGCCCCCCTTTTTGGTACAATCGATGACATGCGAACCTGGTTAAAAAACCTCAACATGCGTTTATTTTTCCGTCTGTTTTATCTGCGCCGGCCTCCCTGGGATACTGGCATCACCCCGCCTGAACTGCAAGAATTCATTGCCAGCCATCCGCCTGGCCGGGCGCTTGACCTGGGCTGTGGAACTGGCACCAACGCTATCAACCTGGCGAAAGAGGGATGGGAAGTCACCGGAGTAGATTTTGTCCCCTCAGCCATCCGCCAGGCGCGTAAAAAAGCCCATCGTGCCGGGGTTGAGGTCAGCTTCCTGGTAGGAGATGTCTCAGATGCCCGCAATTTTAATCATACATATGATCTGATATTGGATATTGGCTGCTATCATACAGTTCCACACGAAAAACGGCCAGATTACCGCCAGTTGGTATCTGAGCATCTTGGCCCGCAGGGGACATATCTGCTCTATAGTCATTTGGGTGAGGCTGATAACTGGATGACTGAAAAAGAAGTGAGCGCTTTCCAGCGTGTTCTGAATCTGAAACGCAGGGTCGATTCCACTGACCGCAACCAGCAGCCCTCCGCCTGGTTTTGGTTTGGGCCACAGTCGGAGACAGGGTGAAATTTCTTTTCCTGTTTATGGACGGTGTCGGGTTGGGTGTGGATGACCCGTTGCTCAACCCGCTGGTTGCTGAGGAGATGCCCAATCTGAAAGCTTTGCTGGATGGGAATCACCTGGCGGCAGGTATTCCACCGCTGGAAACCAGGCGTGCCAGCCTGAGGGCTTTGGACGCGGTGATGGAGGTACTTGGTCTCCCCCAGTCAGCAACTGGGCAGGCCAGCCTGCTGACCGGCAAGAATGTATCTGATTTGGTGGGAAAACACTACGGCCCCAAGCCGAACCGGGCGGTGCGGGATGTGCTGGCAGAGGGGACGCTGTTCAGCGCTTTGACCGAGGCTGGATACCGGGCTGGCCTGTTGAACGCTTATCCTGACCAGTATTTTAAAGCCATCTCCTCCGGCAGGCGGCTGTATTCAGCTATTCCCCAGGCAGTCGCCAATGCCGGGATCCTTCTAAATGGTCAGGTGGAGTTGTTTGCCGGTAAAGCTCTCTCGGCAGATTTTACTGGCGAGGGCTGGCGAGACCGGTTGGGGTTGGCGACTGTGCCGGTCTATTCTCCCGGAGAAGCGGGGGCCAAAATGGTTGAGCTGACCAATGGCCTTGACCTGGCCTTCTTTGAATTTTGGCCTAGCGACTACGCCGGTCACCGCCAGAACTGGGATGATGCGCGGGCCTTGCTGGCGCATTTTGACAGGATGCTGGGTGGTTTGTTATCTGCATGGGAAGATCAGTCTGGGTTGGTGCTGATCACCTCTGATCACGGTAATCTCGAAGCCCTCGATACCCGGCGGCACACTGCCAATCTGGTCCCGGCGCTGGTGATTGGGGCGCCGGAACTGCGCCAGCAGTTTGTTCAAAATCTCCAAACCCTGGCGGATGTTGCCCCTGCTATCCTGCAGTTTTATCCCGGTGCCAGGCTATAACAGCACTGAGGGAAATTACCCCTTTCCGGAACGAAGATATTCTAGGCGGACAGGTTTTCCAACCCTGATGAGTGAAATTAAGCGAATTACGTTCCACAAAAAAGCTCATGAGATTCAACCCATGAGCCTGGTTTTTTAAAATTTACAGTTCTCTTATGGACAAATTTCTTTCATCATCTGATGACGTTGATAATCCGGGAAGCGGTTTTCAACGTTGTCCATCAGCTTGTTCACTCCAAGGCAGTCTCCCATTTCGATCAGCAGCCAACCAAGTTCTTCCAGAACACGAGTATCTAGTTCTTTCATGCCAAGACGCTCGGTTTCATTGATCATGTCAACCATCTCATCCTGCGATTCATCCACATAATAAAGCATAGTGGCGAGCCCGAGCGTGTTCCATCGAGTGAGAGATGCATCGTTTTCCAACGCTTCTCGGTAGCGGTCTTTTGCTTCGTGATAGTTCATCATTGCCTGGTAATCATCGCCCAGGTCGAAATACAGGTTGCCGATCGCGTGGTGAGCATATGGAGTAGGATTCTTTTCAATAATTCTCTCCATCACATTCATTGCTTTTGCTGGTAAATCCCCCTCATAGAGATAAGCAAGGTTTGTGATATCGTAATATGCCGGTGCATACCAGGGGTGGTGCTGGATTGTCTTTTCAAATGCGCCCAATGCCTGCATCGGGCGGTCCAGCTCCCAATATAAGAACCCGGATAGTTCATAGGCTTCCGGCGGGGCATCTGGATTAACTTCCAGTCCGGCGTTGAGCAGGGTCAGGGCCCCTTCGGTGTCGCCGCTCCCATAGAGGGGGTAGAAGCGGCGATCCATAAATAGTTCCCAGAGTTGCGGGAAGCGTTCTTCAAGCCGGGCATATACCTCCTGGGCCATGGGGATATCGCCTTCATCCAGCAGCTTGCCAATCTGGTCAAAGCCTGTGGCAATTTCTTCTTCCGCGTTAGGATTTTCCAAATCTTCTTCAGGGGGCATCTCTGCGGGTATGTTTTCACTGTCTAAGAGGTTGATCTCGGCGGAATTATTGTCTGCTTGTGACTGGCGGTTTTTGATTATGCTGCTCAGCACACCCAATCCGATCACCCCGCAGACCAGCATGGCAAGGATGCCTCCAAGGATCACCGGCCAGCGGCTTTTCTTCTTCTTTATAACTTTGCCTGACTGTGAATCAGCCGGGTCTGCGACAGTTAGTTCTGAGATAGTTGCTGCGAGTTCCCCTGAGGAAGTCTTCTCAACCGGTACAGGGGCTGCCGCTGGTGGGACAGTGGGATCGTCCGCAATTCCGGCATCAACTTCCGGTTGATCCAACTGGCGGGTCTCGGGTTGGTCGATTTGCGGCGCCCGAACGGCGTTGACAGCTTTCATTTCGGCGGCAGACCAATCCGGGTGCAAGACTGCCACCCGCTCCAGCGCAGCAGCAAACTCGCCGGCAGTTTGGAAACGGTCATCAGGGTTTTTGGCCAATGCCTTTAGGATGATGCGTTGTAGTTCTTCCGGGATGTCAGGATTCTTGTCGCGCGGGATCGGCAGGGGATCGACAATATGCTTGACTACCACCGCCATCGGTGTCTCGGCGGTGTAAGGCACTTCTCCGACCGTCATTTCGTAAAGCATGATTCCCAGGGAATAAATGTCCGTGCGGTGGTCTACTCTGTCGCCGCGTCCCTGTTCCGGCGACATGTAAGCCGGGGTGCCGACTGTCATCCCCGATTGGGTCAGGAAACTGCCGCCGACAATATGGGCCAGCCCAAAGTCGGTCAGCAATGCCCAATCTGGTTTGGGCAGCATGATGTTGGAGGGTTTGATATCCCGGTGGACGATCCCTTTTTCGTGGGCATGTTCCAGCGCGCTGGCAATCTGCTTCACCAGGCTGTAGATTTCTCTCAGTGAGATCGGTCGTTTCAGCCGGTCTTTCAGCGTGCCGGCATTGACGTATTCCATCACCAGGTAGGCCAGATCGTCCTGTTCGCCCGCTTCCAGCACCATCAGAATATTGGGGTGGCGCAGGTTGGCAATTGCCTTGGCCTCGCGCTTGAAACGCTGGGTGAAGGCTTCGTCCTGCTGGGCGTAATAGGGCGGCAGCACCTTGATGGCTACATCGCGCTCCAACGAGGGCTGGTAAGCTCTGAACACGCTGGCCATACCGCCTTTGCCAATTTGCTCAATGATCTGGTAATCGCCTAGTTGCCGGCCTTTTAGGTCTTCCATCCTGGTCTCCTGTTGCAGCTCAACCCGCCTCAGGTGGGCCGCCTGAGACTGTCTCTACTACTTTAACCCAAGCGCATTCTCTCTGCAATGAAAATGCATTTCAGTTTCGGGAGAATGGGTTATGTTTTCACAGGATATCCGGGTTGAGGGTAGCAGGCAGCTTTGATCTTTGTCACGATTCAAGATATATCGTCACATATGATTAGATGGAGAAGACAGTCACGGCCACCTGCTATGCAGGTGGCCGTGACTGTCTCTCAGTGTAACCACCTTACGGGCATACATCCTCGGGTTCAAAATCCCGGTTGGCGTAGCCGAAGATTGTCGAGCTGATCGGGTCCAAGATCACAGCCTTATTGGTGCCGGCATATTGGATCGCTGCCGCACAACCCCCATCCAAGCCCTGGGTCTCGCTGTCGCTCAAAAAAACATAAGCTATATCGACATAGGCATACTGGTCTGAAACGCCGTAAAGTTCATCCAGCTGTTGATACAGGTTTTGGGCAGTTACCCGGTCTCCAAGGGCCACAGCAGCCACAATCTGTTTGAAATAGCTATAGGCGGAAAGATAGGCGCGTTCCGTTTCCGGGTCAGCCCAATCCAGTAGTGCGTCATCTTCGATCACCTGCTGGAATAATAGGCTGGCGATCTGGTATTCGCCTCGATCCATCGCATCTTCGGCATCATGCATCTGGTGCACGCGGAAATCAGATGCGGCGTAGAACTGTTCGGAGAGTTTCCAGGTGGTGGCGGCCGGGTCGTAATGCCAGATATTGACTGTATTGCGCTGCGGTCCGGCGCCAACTGAGGCGATCACCGTGCCAGTCACTTCCAAATGATAGATGCCGTCGTGGTCGAAATCGGTCAGTTTGATATCCGGGTAGGGATAATCAAGCGTGCTGCCTTCCAGCTTGTTGACATATTGTTCCCCTTCCCAGCTGAGGATTTGGAGATCCTCAAAGCAGGTATGCGCCCCGCAATTGGTACTGCTGAAAACCACATCGTGCAGCCCATCGGCGTTGATATCCTGTACATGGCGCAGTCTGGGGGCCAGGGCGTCCTGGTTGGTGATCACTGTGTGGCTGAGTTGATACTGTCCATCTACGCAGTTCAGGATCAGCAAAGCGCCCTGGTTGATCTGCTCCTGGTCAGATACGGTCACCACCACTTCGCGGAGGTTGTCGCCGGTCAGGTCTTCGGCCCACACAGGCTGTTCCTCGGGCCCAAGCTGGTATATGATCAAGGTCACAGCCAGTTCTTCTGGTGAAGCGCCGGCATTTAAGTAATCCAGAATCGCTTGTGGGAAAGTTTGAAAGGTGGTGTAAGCCAGGTCTGGGTGGCTGGCCGCCGGGACACAGACCGCGCTGGTGCTGGCCGGGATCACCGGGGTATCCGCAGCGGCTGATGCCGGGCCTTCGGTAGCGGCAGGCGCGGTTTCATCTGGGTCAGCCTCGATGTCAATTGCAGTCACAACGGGAACTTCAGTCGGCTGTTCAGGGGCAGGCGCTAGTGTAGCGGCTGTCGGGATGCCGCTGCAGCCTGCAATCAGGAGAATCAGGATGAAAATGAGAGGGGTCTTTTTTGTTGACATTATTTATCCATATTTTGAAAATTGAATTAACCCGATTATACTGATGATAGGAATACATGACCACTTCAAAATTGATCTATCTGCCGCTGGCAGAGGAATCACCTCCGGGCGTTTTGACCCAGTTTTTACCGCGGCTGCCTGCTGGCGCAGCAGCCGCGTGGCTGGGCAATACACTCACCGAGACCGGCCAGTGGGTGGTTGACCCATTTGGGGCTAGCCCGCAGTTGACGATTGAGGCTGCTAAAGCTGGCTACCGCGTGCTGGTGATCTCCAATAACCCGATCACGCGCTTTATCCTCGACCTGTTGGCTAATCCACCTGCGGAGGAGGCCATGCAGGCTGCCCTGGCAGACCTGGCGACTGCCAAACGCGGTCAGGAGCGACTGGAGCACCATATCCGCGAGTTATACACCACCCGCTGTGATCACTGCGGGCGGTTGGTAGATGCGGCTGCCTACCTGTGGGCCAGTGATACCCTGACCCCCTATGCGCGGGTGTATGCCTGCCCAAACTGCCAGCACGCCGGGGAGTTTCCCACCTCCGAGGAAGACCTGGAAAAGGTCAGCCGCTTCAGCCACCGCGGCCAGCATTGGGCATTGGCCTTGCAGCGGGTAACTTCAAGTGATGATCCCAATCGCTTCCATGCAGAAGAAGCTCTGGATGCCCATCTGCCGCGGGCAGTTTACGCCCTGATCACGATGATCAACAAGCTGGACGGCATTGATCTTGAAGGCGATGAGGCTAAATATTTGCGAGCGCTCTTGCTGGCTGCCTGTGATAAGGGCAATAACCTCTGGCGCATCCCGGCGGAGATCTCTCGTCCCAGGCAGCTTACCACCCCCCCGCGTTTTATTGAACATAATCTCTGGCTGGTGATTGAAGCAGCTGTGCGCATCTGGGCAAGCGGAGGTCCTGCTGTCCCATTGACTCATTGGCCTGAAGGTCCGCCGGATTCCGGCGGAATTTGCCTTTATCAGGGCAGGATCAAAGAGATCGCCCGCAGGATTGATCAAATCCCTGTCGGGGCTGTTATTTCTGCACTGCCGCGCCCCAACCAGGCATTTTGGACCCTTTCAGCGCTTTGGGCAGGTTGGCTGTGGGGGCGGCAGGCGATTGGCCCCTTTGCCCGCGTGCTCCAGCGCCGACGGTATGATTGGGTCTGGCATACGGCCGCCCTGACCCGCTCTTTGAAGGGGTTGGTGGAAATCCTGCCAGAGAATACCCCCTTCTTTGGTATGGTGACTGAGAATGAAGCTGGATTTGATGCCGCGGCAGCCTCGGCGGCCGACCTAGCTGGTTTTGTGCTGGAAGATGTTGCCCTGCGGGTGCGCGAAGGGCAGACCCAGTTCGTCTGGCGCAAGCTGGAACAACGGCCTGAACCTGATCTGGATGCTGGATTGAGGATTGTGAAAGACAGTCTTCAGGAGATCATTAATCAGCGGGGGGAACCAACTCCATACCTGCAGTTACAGGCGGCGGCCTTGTTAAATCTCAGCCAGCATAATGCGATCACGGTTCCTAAATCCGAGCTGGGGGAATCCACCACGATTCAGGCTGGAAATACCTACAACCGGGTGCGCCAATTGATGTTGGAGGCGCTGATCCCTACTGGTGATCTGATCCGCTACCAGGGAGGGCGCAGTTCAATTGAAATTGGCAAATGGTGGACGAAAAATGCATCCAGATCAGAATCCCCGCTGGCAGATCGGGTGGAAATCTCGCTGGTCAATTTGCTCCAGGCACAGCCCGTCATTTCCTGGGCAGAGATCGATGCTGCCCTTTGCGAACAATTCCCGGGCTTGCTAACGCCCGATCAGCGCTTGATCCGCATGATTTTAACCTCCTATGCCGAGCAGGATCAATCGGGCAACTGGCATCTGCGTGCAAATGACATCGCCGCCTCTCGACAAAAAGACATCACCGAGATAGAACAATTGCTTTGCTCGACAGGTGAGAGGCTAGGTTTCACGGTGAAGAAAGGCGAGCCACTCATCTGGGAGCATGCGTTGAATCAAAGTGATTTGCACTTTTACCTGATCGCTTCAACGGTGCTTTCTCGCATCCTGGATGCGGCCGATCATCGGCCTGAGGAAGGTGTGGTGGTTCTGCCGGGTGGGCGCGCAGGGTTGGTGATGTATAAACGCGAGCGCGATCCGCGGTTAAGCTACCGCTTGGATGGGGGGTGGCGAATATTAAAATTCCGGCATGTGCGCCGGATGTGGGAGAGCAAATCCCTCAGCGAAAAGAATTTGGCCAGCTATCTGGTCCTTGATCCAATCGCACATGATGAAGCCCAGCTACCATTGTTGTAGTCAGATAGTTGAATAGCCTTCACTTGGATAAGTAAACAATACATCCAAGACTGACGATATGACCAACCAACTATCGACTATTTTGTGGGATTATCCAATCGCAGGCCGTGGCCGCGCACAGTGATGATGAAACTGTGATCCGGTTGTGCTTCCGCTAGGCGGTCGCGCAGTCTGCGGACAAGGGCATCCAACGCTTGATTGGAAACATCGTAGGCGTGATCTTCTCCCCATACCGCGGTGATCAGCTCATAACGGCTGACCACTCCGCCTTCCGCATTGAAGAGCAGTTCCAGCATGGTGAACTGAGCCACTGAGAGAGGAGGATCCAATTCAATCCCATCTGCCCACACCCGGCGGGTCTTGTTATCAAGTCGCAAGCGGCGGGTGCTGTCTAGCCCGCCTTCCAGCCCTTCGGTGTCCAGCGGGACGGTAGCATCAGAACTGAGGAAGACAAACTGCTGGGCCAGGGCAATCTGGATGGTGTCGCCATCTTCCAGCTTAACCGGGGTTTCAACCCGCTGGCTGTTGTGGTGAGTGCCATTTTTGCTATCCAGGTCCACCAGGATGATCTCACCTTCGGTGAGTTCCAGCCGGGCATGCCGCCGGGATACTTGCTTGTCTGGCGTGATAATGATAATATCGCAGCTTGCATCCCGCCCGATCAGCAGGTTGCTGGTGATATTCCAGCGTTGTCCTTCTAGAGGACCTGTCTGGGCGATCAAGACTGGGGACTCTTGCTCTTGGTGGTTTTCCATACACTTTCCTCAGGTGTATAATACCAAAAGATTAATCGATTGCCTACAAGCAAAGCTGATTGATCTACTTGAGAATCGTTATGACAGCAATCAAACCCGGAGATATCCTCAAAGAACGCTATCAAATCCGCCGCTTTATCAGCCGCGGCGGTATGGGCAGCATCTACCTGGCAGATGATCTGCGTCTGGAAGGGCGTACCTGTGCGATTAAAGAGGTGCGGCTCGACCCGCAGCTGCCCCCGGAAACCACTCACCAGACGCGCGAGCAGTTCCAGCGTGAGGCCAATGTGCTGGCCCGGCTGGATCATCCTAATTTGCCAAAAGTCTCAGATATCTTCTCAGAGGGGCAGAGCGATTTCCTGGTGATGGATTATGTGCCGGGAAAGGACCTGCGCACCTTGATGATCGAAGCCCGACAGCGAAAAGAGTTTCTCTCCGAACGTGATGTGCTCTCCTGGGCCAGACAGATCAGCGAAGCGTTGATCTTCCTTCACAGCCAGGAACCACCTATTTTGCACCGGGATATTAAACCCAGCAACCTGAAACTGACACCCAGTAACGTGGTCAAACTGGTGGATTTTGGATTGGTCAAGATCATGGCTCCCGATGATGCCACCATCACGATTGTGCAAGGGCGCGGCACTGCATTGTATACTCCGCTGGAACAGTACGGAGGGGATACCGGCCACACTGATGCCCGCAGCGACATCTATGCCCTGGGTGCAACCCTTTACCATCTGTTAACCAATACCCCGCCGATGGAGGCGCGCGAAAGGTTCCTCAACCCACATAAGGTCGTGCAGATGCGAGAGATCAATCCAGATATCAGCCCGCGCACCGAACGGGCGGTTGAATGGGCTTTGAGTCTGCACCCTGATCACCGGCCTGAGAGCATGATCCGCTTCAGAGATGCCCTGCTGGGCAATTGGAACCCGGAACACCGCCCGCGGGCTGCAATGCCGGCCCCATCATTTTCTGATGTGATCTCGTCAGCCAGAGAACGAAGTCTGATCTGGATTTCTGCCGCCTTGCTGATCTTCAGCCTGATTGCCACCTTGAACCATTAGGGTAGGTGCCGGAGAGCTAAATGAAAGGCACAAAACCTGAAAGAGGAGATTATCTCCGCTCAATCGCATATATTCTGTTTTATGTGCTTATCATCGGCGTGGGGGCAGTGTTGCTGCTGCCACGCCATTGGTATCTATGGGCGGTGATTGTCATGGCTGGTTTGATATGGTTGGTCAACTGGCACCGCACCCAAACGCTGTACCAATGCCCGAACTGCGGCCATATTTATCAAATCTCCTTCTGGACTGACCTGATCTCACCGCATGGGGTGGATAAGGATGGCGGCTGGCTCTCCTTGCACTGCCCGAACTGCAAGCAGCGTCGAAAAACCAGAGTGCTGAAGCGGGCGAACAGTAATCAGTAGGTTTGGGCGGAAGGTAATTGGGGAAATTAATCAGCTGGCGGAATATCTGGCTGTCCGTTCTCTTCCTGATCGATGGAATTTTGGGCAGCTTCCCTTCTATGTTGAACTTCTTTGATCTCTTCCACCAGTACGGCCAAGATCATCAGTGCAGCACCAGTCACCAGGCTTGAATCGGCGATGTTGAAGACCGCAAAACTTCCCACCGAAATAAAATCAAGCACATATCCGTATTGAACCCGGCTGATAAGATTGCCGATTGTGCCGCCTAGTTGCAGCAGGATCGCAATTCGCAAAGCCCGATCTTTTTGGTCAATCCGTGGAAAGATGATGATGATCACCAGCGAGACCAAGGCTGCGAGAATACCAATGATGATATTAATCTGATCCGTATCTGCAAACATGCTGAAAGCAGTACCTTTATTGTGCAGATGAGTTACTCTGAAGTATCTCAGGAATTGGCTCATCTTTTCTGGTAGCCAGGCGCCGCCGACAGGAATATACTTATTGACCAAAGTCTTGGTCCACGTATCCAGAAAGATGATCGTGCCAGCTCCGAGGAACAGCACAATATAATCCCGGATCACCTCGCCGGCCTTGCGCTTATCAGGCGCTGCTGTTTCTGGGTTTGTCGGAATCTGATTTTCCATAGTTAAATAATACCGGGTTAGAACCTCTTAGGCTGCATGAGCCGGTACATTGTATCAAATTCCTGGCATTGGAGGGTTTATTTTTTTGACCGTTTCCAGATCGCACCGGCGGTCCATCCCAGCAGACAGCCACCGGCCACACTGAGTACAATCCCCCAAATCTGGTATTCCCTCACCAGCATAGCCGCCCCTGGCAGGTTAAATGAGAGATATGCATTCACCAGCAGTCCCCCGATCAGCGAAGTCAGACCCCAGCGCACTCCCCAGCGCACCTGCCCGGAAATTGCTCCGAATTGGTAGGCAAATAAACTTAAGAAAACTACCACCACGATTGCCAGTAGCCAGTCTACCAGATTTGTTACCTCGCGCGGCGGAGTTTCAACCACCAGGTCTTCAGCCGGTTCGGGGGTAGGGGCAGGTATAGTGGGTTCTGGCGTTGCTGGTTCGCTGGGTTCTAGGCTCTCTCCTGTACCGATTACATCGATATTTAGCGTATCTGATAAGGCTGGCGGATCACCGATTGCTGCCTGGATCTGAAGTGACCCTATGATGTCTAGTATCGCTGTGGTTGAGACCATTCCATCAATCGTTAAGGCAGTGATCTCCCGCTGGCTTGAAACACCTTCAGTATTGGTGGTGATCAGATTAAACTGTAGAACCAAATTATCTCTGATCGGGTTGCCGTTATTATCCACGATTGGCCCAGCGGTAATTTGAATGCTTTCTCCTTGCATCAGGGGGCTTGGTGCAATCGGCGTACCAGCATCATCCTCCGGCTGTCCCTCTTCAGGAATGCTGATCTCCAGCGGGATGACTTGGGAAATATCAGGTGATAGGGCTTGATCCAATACATACCCTACACTATTGATTGAAACAGGTGAGGATCCGGTGGGGTTCAGTTCCTGGAATAGCAGGCGTGCTGCAACTTCAATGAACTGAGGTTGTTTGCTGTATAAACTATAATAGGCTGTTGCCGTTGAGATTTCATTGGCAGTCAGGTAATACGGGGCGTCCAGACTGAAGACAACGATATTTTTGTCTTGAATCAATTCAGGAGTTTCGGAGAGAAAGCGGTTCAGGGCCGAGCCTTCTGGACGATCTGCCTTTCGATCCGATTGCAGAAACACCAGCCATTCTGCCCGGTTGATGTTGGCAATCACCAAACTTTCGGGGTCGTTCGCTTGGCCAACCGCCTCATAGAGATCTTTGTAGCTATAAGAAGCCACATTTCCGGGAACGATCAGCCCATCACCGGATGGTCCGTACAGCCGCAGGATAATATCTTCTAGTGCTGTACGCGCCGGCGCCTGAACTTGTTCACAAGCCTCGCAAACCTGGTAGGTCACTGTATCCGTAAAGATGGTGATAAAGTCGTTTGCCCCAGGTGGATTTGGCAGGACGGTGTTTAGATTTTCTGGTGCAGGATCAATTAAGGTAGCACCTTCGCGGGCAATGTTAAAGGAGATTTGATCTGCCCCGCCGATCGTTTCTAATTGATCGATTGGGGTCAAAATCGTGGCTTCAGTAAATGAGTTGTTATACAATTCATATTTTGTTTTCAAGATGCGCAAAATGGATTCATCCACGCGCTGAGCAAAGGCCACATCATCCCTGTACTTTTGGGCAAAAAATACCAGGGTACGGACAATCGAAGTGTAAAGATCAGGATCGTTGGGGGCAATGAAGTTGCCGGTCAGCAGCAGATCGCTGCCAGTCAGCAGCGCGTCACGTGAGATCAGCCGGGGATCATATCTTTGGCCAATCTGCACGTAATAGCGCCTTACCGCCTGGCTTCCTAATTCATCACTCACAATCAAGCCGCCATTGGCATGCCAGTCGGATAATGACTGCAAAGAAAGTAGTTTGGTCAAAGCCTGCGTGTTCAAGGTGATGGGAGGTGAAATGGCAGAAACATCTGTCTGAAATGCTTCATATCTGGCATGGGACAATAATAAACCGTCGGCCTGTGTCCCAGGCTCATCACCCAGATTTGTGACCTTGAAAAACGGGGGCAGCTCGGTCTGCATTAATTGTTCCAGGGTTTTCCGGATAGAGGGTATCTCGGTGATTAGGGATTGGTCTGCTCCCGCAAACCCTGGAAAATTTTTGCCGATAACGGCCAAGCGGTTGTTGCTTCCGCGATGCAGTCCCGCGATGGTGGCCTGCCCCAATTCGCCTACCCAAAAAGGACTGCCGGAATAACTATTGACCCCCAGATCACCATTGAATTCTGGACGGGGGTTACTGTGCACATTCAATGAAGGACCAAGGAGGAAATTAATCCCCAGGGTGCTGAGTTCATACCCAAATTGTTCGCCAGCTTGCTGGGCTAATTGAGCATCCCATGTGGCGCCAACCGCCATCTGACTGGGGATCACCGTCAATCCCTCGGGCAGTTGGCTTCCCGGATAGCCGTCAACTGGTTGCTCAATCCCAATGAACAAGGGCACCAGGGCTGGGCTGAAACTTTCGCCAGTTGCGGGTAGGATCGTTGAGTTGCGGGAGCCGCTGACCTCGGTTTGTTGTATCTCCTGGATCATTGCCCAGGCATTCTGCAAACTATCTTCACCCTGTGAGAAGTTAAGGTTGCTTGCTTTTAGAATCACCCCCCCGATATGATAATTGGTGATCAAGTCCAGCAAGGGGGAATCTTCGGTGAACGAATCGCCATCAAATTCCACCATAAAAAGCTGTCCAACGCGTTCCTCTGGTCTCATTCTATTCAACAAGTCCAGGGCTAGCTGGTCTGAGGTGGGGATCTGGGGCTGTGGGGCAGCCAAACTTGATCTTACAATTAGCAGTTGAAAGATGATCAGGCCTGGCAACAAAACCTTCAGGTAGCGGCGAGTTTTCTTCATGAAGCAAATTCCTCGCGCACCTTTTGGGCCAGCAGCGGTATATCTGTAAAAATTCCAGAGACGCCCAATCGAAATACTTTCCGCATATCTTCTGGTTGGTTGACCGTATAGGTGAACACCGGCTGGTTGTTTTTATTCGCCACCCGGATAAAGCGTTCGGTGACTGATTCAAAATGAGGGTGCAGCGACCAGGGGCGGACGAAGGGTGAAAAGAATGTTCGGATCATTGCGGAGAGATTTCCAGGGGGGAGCAGCAGTCCGGCCTGTGCAGCTGGATCCAGTCGGTGGAGCAGCATCAGCACATGCGGGTCAAATGAAGAATAGATCACGCGATCACTAAGGCCAAAATCCCTGGTAAGCCCTAACACTGCCTGGGGCAATTTGTCCGCATCGCTGGAGAAGCCTTTTAATTCGATATTGAGAAGGATCTGGTCTCCGACCAGTTCAAGCACTTCTACCAGGGTGGGGATTGTTTCACCCTCACCGGCATCCAATTGTTTAAGATCATGCAGCGAAAGTTCTTCTACCCGGCCGCGGCCGTTGGTGGTTCGATTCAAGTCGCTGTCATGGATCACGACCACCTGCTGGTCTGCTGAAAGGTGTACATCTAACTCTATGCCGTCTGCATTTTGCTGCAGTGCGAGCTGAAAAGCTTTGAGGGTGTTTTCTGGTGCATCGTGGCTGGCGCCCCGATGGGCAAAAATCGCCGGGCGGGGAAAACTGTGCATACTATAGATCAACAAAATAGGCGGCCGAAGCGCGGTCTAACAGCTCTTTGCTCATCACCGGTTCGATATTCAGGTAGGCGGCAATGTCCAGAATCTGGTCACAAATATCGCGTGGGTGAGAGGCGCGCAGTTTGCGGTTCGGTTTGATGTACCATTCCTGTAGCAGGTATGCCAGTCCCTGATCGCTGTATTTGACCCGCTTGCCAGCCGCCACGGCCTTGAAAATCTCCCGGTATTCTTCATAGGTCGGGTCGCCAATTTCAATCTTGTGGCGCAAACGGCGCAGGAAGGCTTCATCTACCAGGTCTCTGGGCGGCAGGTTGGTTGAAAAGATCACCAGCACATCAAAGGGGATCTCGATCTTGCGGCCGGTATGCAAGGTGAGGTAATCGATCCGGTTTTCCAGGGGCACAATCCAGCGGTTGAGCAGGTCGCGCGGGCGCACCTGCTGGCGGCCGAAGTCATCAATCAAGAAGATCCCGCCATTGGCTTTCATCTGGAAGGCAGCCTCATAATACTTGTTGGTGTCGTCAAAAACCAGGTCCAACCCGGCCATGGTCAGTTCCCCGCCGACAACGATAAAAGGCCGCTTGATCTGTACCCAGCGCGGGTCACGGCGGCTGCCGGAGCGCAAAGAACCTGTCCCTGAGGTGGTGGCGCTCTCCCCTTCCTCGACCAGTTGGTGGTTGACAGAGTCGTACAGTTTAACCACCTGGCCATCCACGTACAAGGAATAGGGAATGAACATGTTTGTCTCGCCGCGCATCTGGCCGATTGCCCGGGCGATCGTGGTCTTGCCGTTTCCGGGAGGGCCATAGAGGAACATTGAGGTATTGGAATTCACCGCCGGGCCAATCTGGTGGAAGGTTTTGCGCGAGAGCACCAGCCCGGTCAGGGCTTGGCGCATTGTGCGCTGGTTGACGCTCATCTGGGAACGCGATTGCCGCAGAATGGACTGGTAATAATCCTCGATCGGCACCGGCGCCGGACCGGCATACTGGCTGCGGTCCAGGGCTTCGCGGGCGCGCAATATGCCAGCATTGGTGATCGCATATTGGTAGGCGCCTTCACCGTAACCGCCGGATTGGCTGCGTACCTCGACGAATTTTTCCCGTTTCAGGTTCTCCAGAATCTGATCCATAATCCCGGCAAAGGGCAGAGCGATCCTTTCAGCCATCTGGTAGCCGTTTAGATAGCCGCCAAAATAGATGATTTTAAGGGCAAGGTCTTGCAGCCACAGGGTGGTCAACCCGGTATCTTCAATCTTGGTGATCGCCGGGGGGACAAATTGAATTTTTTCTTGAACTCGCGCCATGATCTTTATCCTCGAGCTGTTTTCAGGTGGTATCCAACATTCCAATTATAGCACGCAGGCCGGAAAGCACCGCTTACAGGATGGTAGGATTTAGCAAAAGCCGGGGGCTGGTCTGTGAGACAAATCCCGCTATAATTATGGAATGAAAATGAAACTCTCGGTGATCATGCCGGTTTTCAATGAGGAAACCACGCTGCAGGAGATCACCGCCCGCGTTCAGGCTGTGGGGATCGTGGATGAGCTCGTCATCGTCGATGACGGCTCTCAGGATGGTACCCGTGCCATCCTTCAGGAACTGGCAAAGCAGCCGGATATCCGCGTGATCTCGCATCAGCGCAATTCCGGGAAAGGCGCAGCGGTTGTCTCGGGGATACAAGCCGCCAACGGCGATGTGCTCATTATTCAGGATGCCGATCTGGAATATGACCCCAATGACTACCCCAAGCTGCTGGCGCCGATTGCAGCGGGAAAATGTGATGTGGTTTACGGCTCCCGGTTTGCTTCCACTGATACTCAAAGGCCAATGCTGCTGAGCTGGCTGGCCAATCTCACCCTCACCCTGGTCACCAACCTGCTGTACCGGGCAAAACTGACTGACATGGAAACCTGCTACAAGGCTTTCCGCCGCCAGGTCGTTGCGGGAATGACCATCCACGCCCGCCGCTTTGAATTTGAACCAGAGTTCACCGCCAAGATCCTAAAAAAGGGGATCAAGATCGTTGAGGTGCCGATCTCGTTCAACCCGCGGCGCTATTCGGAGGGCAAGAAGATCAACGCCTGGGATGGTGTCATTGCCCTGTGGACGCTGATCAAGTACAGGTTTGTGGATTAGGCAGTTTGGCTGTTTTTAGTTTGATGGTTTGATACAAACAGGCACCTGGTCACAGCTTTTCTACCAAGCAAATTTCAGATCTTTGATATTTAATTGCAGCGTTTGCTGGCCGTTGAACTCATTCATTTCGAAGGCATATAAAATATCAATCTGGCCGGGGACCTCATCCACCAGGTGTCCGAAACGGAAGGCGATCGCATCGAAGGTCATCCCGTCCTGGGACAAAATCAACTTCAGGTGGCTTTTGTCCTTCCCCACCGTTCTGGCTCCGCGCACATCTACCTTGTAGCTGACAAATAAAGGCGATTCGTTTAGCTGTCCGGTTGGCTCTAGCAAGTCGATTTCTTTTAATAACGCGGGGGTCAACTCCGGCAGTCGGACGGCCGCATCGGCAATAATACTGGGGGCTAAGTCAACGGATTGGAGCTGCTCCCGGGCAATCGTCTGCAGGCGGTAAGCAAGTTGGTCAAGGTTTTTATTCAGCACAGTAAATCCAGCTGCACCGGCATGCCCGCCGTATTGTTCTAATAGATCGCTGCATTCGTCCAGGGCGTGAGTGATGTGGAACTCCGGGATGCTGCGGCAGGAGGCACGGGTAAACCCTTCGCCAAGGAACCCGACCACCGCCGGGCGGTAATATTCTTCCACCAGCTTGGATGCCGCCAGCCCAACCACGCCGGGATTAAAGTCCGGATGGTAAGAAAACAACAGATAGGTCCCTGGCTGTTCTATCTCTGCAAGCGCCTCCGACTGTATCTGGATCTCACGGGTGATCCGCTGGCGCTCCCGGTTGCGGTTGTCCAGCACCTGGGCGTATTCAGCGGCTGTCGGGATGTCTCTCGCCATCAGTAGATTGAGCGCATCCTGGGCTGAACCGATCCGGCCGGCGGCATTGATCCGCGGCCCGATGCCAAATCCAATCGTGGCGGCTGTTACATTGGTGGGGGGCAAACCAATCACGCCCAGCAGCGAGAGGATCCCCTGCCTGCGGGGGGTCCGAATGTAGCGCAGCCCCTCGCGCACCAGCGCCCGGTTCTCGCCGACCAGCGGCACCAGGTCTGCCACCGTGCCAATCGCCACCAGGTCCAATAAATCTTCCGCTACCAGGCTGGGGGGATTGAATCTTTCGATCAAGGCTTTTGCCAGCTTGTAGGCGACGCCCACCCCGGCCAGCACCTTCTCTGGATAGGGGTCATCGGGCTGCTTTGGATTGATGATCGTCAGGGCGCGGGGCAGATCGGTTCCCGGTGTGTGGTGGTCGGTGATGATCAGCTCCAGACCAATGCTGGCCGCATGTTCTGCTTGTTGAACAGCGCGGATGCCGCAGTCCACGGTGATCACCAGCGAAACACCATCTGTTTTCAATTTTTCCAGAGCGGTGATGTTCAGACCATAGCCTTCAGTAAACCGGTTAGGGATGTAGGAACGCACTTCTGCGCCCAACGCATTCAACGTGTGCAGCATTAGGGCTGTAGCGGTCACACCGTCGGCATCGTAATCGCCGTAGACCGCGATCTTTTCCTGATCTTTCAGCGCTTGCCCAATCCGGTCAACCGCTTCCCGGGTTCCCAATAATTGGCTATCAGCGTGAGGCGGGAAACCAGCGTGCAGGAATTGGTCTGCCTGCTGCCGGGTTGTGATCTCTCGGTTATATAAGATTTGTCGAAATATTCGTGAAAAGTTACTAAGCTCTTCAGAGACGGTGTCTGGGATTTTGGGGCTGAGCTGCCATCTGGTTTTTTGTTCTGCCATGCAAGGTCCTATTTTATGGGGTAGAGATAAGTATACCCGATGATGGTATAAAACCTCAACCGATTTTTGGCAGAGCGCCAAACATAACTGCGTGATAGTTGACGCCGGTTTCAAAGACTGCTATCATCCGATTGTAATGACTGAACAGCGCCCATCATACTTCTCTAGAATCTGGAAGAGCATTCAACAGTTGATCTTATGGTTCAGCCCGGGCCTGGGTGTAAAGCGCTGGCTGGGTTTGATTCTGCTGGGTACCACCATGCTGGCCGTCGGGCTGGCATTTATTTTGATTGATATTTACCGCCAGGCGCCGGATAACTGGATTTCAACCGTCTTGGCCTTGATCGCTCTCCAGAAGCTGCCGCGTTTGCTGCGGGCAGTGATCTTCGGCGGCATTGGTGTTGGTTTTGTTATCGTTGGTTTTCTCCAGCTCAACCGCACGATCCTGCGCCCCTACCGGAGGCCTGGCGAGCCGGTGGTCAATACCCTGGTGCAGTACAGCCGGCGGGATCGAGGCCCCAATGTGGTTGTAATCGGCGGCGGGCATGGCATGGCTACGGTTTTGCGGGGGATGAAGGAGTTTACCCGCAAGATCACGGCGATTGTTACCGTGGCGGATGATGGCGGCTCATCCGGCAAGTTGCGGGACGCCAAGGGAATGTTGCCGCCTGGTGATATCCGCAACTGCCTGGCAGCCCTCTCCAGTGATGAAGCCCTCACCAGCCAGCTATTCCAGTATCGCTTCTCCACCGGCGAGGATGAGTTGGAAGGGCATTCATTTGGCAATTTGCTCATCTCAGCATTGGCTGAGATCACCGGCAGCTTTGAACAGGCGGTGGTCGAAGCCGGGCGGGTGATTTCTGCCAGCGGGCAAGTGATTCCATCCACGCTGCATGATGTCCGTCTGGTGGCGGACAAAAGTCTGCCCAATATGCGCAATGAGGTCAGGGTGAAAGGCGAGAGCCAAATTCCCAGCGTGGGTGGCAATGTGCGCCGTCTGTGGCTGGAACCAAACTCTCCTCCCGCCTATCCGGCCGCGGTGAGGGCCTTGCTTCAAGCTGATATGATTGTAGTTGGACCGGGCAGTCTATATACCAGTATCCTCCCCAATCTGCTCGTCCCGGATATCGTCGCTGCGATGCGCTCCAGCCAGGCTTTTAAGGTCTTTGTCTGCAATATCATCACTCAGCCGGGCGAGACAGATAACTATGATTGCGGGGATCATCTTCGGGCGATAGAAGATCATGTAGCGGGTGAATTATTTGATCTGGTCGTCAGTAATTGCGAGACAATTGCCGATTTGCCGCCCGGGCTTCAGTGGGTTGAAGCCCCCCCAGAACTGGATGATAACTACGCAATTTACCGCGCCAATCTGGTCTCAGAGGAGGAGCCCCTGCTTCACGATGAATCTAAGCTGGCTAAGGTATTAATTGATCTCTTCATGGAGCGTACCGGGCCGCTGGTGGTATAAAGCAGGCAGCCGGCAGCAGGCGGTTAGATAAGATACTATCAAACCGCTGAAAAATCTTGTTTATTCCAAATCCCTAAGGGTTTGATCGCCAATCACTGCTATCTTCATCCGCACCTGTCCTTTCTGTGTCAATTTTGATATAATTAGCGATTGGTGGGCACCTGAAGCCTGCCCGGATTATGTGCACCAACAGTTGCGAAAACTGTAATATATCAACTCATTTTTAGGAGGTTTCGATGACAAAGCAAATTGGTATTAACGGATTTGGCCGGATTGGCCGTCAGGTTTTAAAGGCGGTCAACCAAAAGTATCAGGGTGAAATTGAAGTCGTTGCGGTCAATGATCTCTTTCCCACGGAGACCAATGCCCACCTGTTTAAATACGATTCGGCTTATGGCAAATACCCTGGCACCGTTGAGGTGGACGGCACCGATCTGGTTGTCGACGGCAAAACCATTAAGGTGTTTTCAGAACGCGACCCTGGCAACCTGCCCTGGGGAGACCTGGGCGTTGAGGTAGTGGTGGAATCCACAGGTGTCTTCCGCGATGCTTCCAAGGATCCCGGTCCGCAGTCTCACATTGAAAAAGGCGGTGCGAAGAAAGTGATTGTTTCCGCCCCCGGCAAAAACGTGGACCTGACCGTGGTGATCGGCGTGAATGATGACAAATACGATCATGAGAAACACCACATTATCTCGAATGCTTCCTGCACCACCAACTGCATTGCCCCAGTGGTCAAGACGATCAATGATAAGTTTGGGATCAATAAAGGTTTGCTCAATACCATCCATTCGTACACCACCAGCCAGAAGGTTCTGGATCTGGCCGATAAGGACCTGCGCCGTGCTCGTGCTGCAGCAGTCAACCTGATTCCCTCCACCACCGGCGCAGCAATTGCTGTTGGACTGGTGCTGCCTGAGTTGAATGGCAAGCTGGATGGGATGTCCATCCGCACTCCTACCATCACTGGCTCGATCTCTGACTTGGTGCTGGAACTGGCCCAGGATGTGACCGAGGAACAGGTCAATGCCGTCTTGAAGGCTGCATCTGAAAATGAACTTGCCGGTATCATGGGCTATACCGAAGAGCCGCTTGTCCTGCAGGATTTTGTCGGTGATGACCGTTCTTCAATCGTGGACGGCCTGCTGACCAAGGTGATCGGCGGTAACATGGTCAAGGTTTTGGCTTGGTACGACAATGAGTGGGGGTACGCCAGCCGTACTGCCGACCTGGCTGCCAAACTGGCCAAGTTCTTCTAATCTGCAACTAGATTGGGTGGCGGAGCGGTCTGAAAAGGGCAGTTCCCCACCCTTTTTTTGTGAATAGGTGAAAAAATGTTCAACAAGAAAACGGTCAAAGACCTGAATGTTGAGAACAAACGCGTCCTGGTACGCGTCGATTTCAACGTGCCCCTTGCGGATGGCAAGGTAGCCGATGACACCCGCATCAAAGCGGCGCTGCCTACCATTCAATATTTGTTGGAGCAAAATGCGGCCATCATTCTGTGCTCGCACCTGGGACGTCCAGGCAGCGCCGCTGATACCCAATTTTCCATGCGCCCAACTGCGGACCATCTCAGAACCCTGGTGGATGTCCCAGTCTTCTTTGCTGAGGACTGCATTGGTCCAATCGCTGAACAAGCCGCTCAGGCATTGGAATCCGGCCAGATTCTGGTGCTGGAGAATACCCGCTTTCATAAGGAAGAGAAAACCAATCACCCGGCAATGGCAAAGCAGCTTGCTAGCCTGGCTGATGTGTTTGTCAATGACGCTTTTGGTACTGCCCACCGCGCCCACGCCTCCAATGTCGGTGTGGCCGGGGAGCTTCCTGCCGCAGCCGGCTTGTTGCTGGAGAAGGAGATCGTTTACCTTGGTAATGCGATTGCAGAACCCAAACGCCCATTTATCGCCATCATGGGCGGGGCTAAGATCAGCGATAAGATCGGTGTCATCCAAAACTTGCTGATCAAAGCCGATCGTGTACTTATCGGCGGCGGGATGGCGAATACTTTCTTCAAGGCCAAGGGCTTTCAGATGGGCGATTCTCTGGTGGAAGAGGATGCAGTTGAGACCGCTAAAGATTTGCTTACAGCAGGCGGCAGCAAGCTGGTGCTGCCTGTGGATATGGTCTTGGCAGATGCCTTTGACAACCATGCTGCCCGGCAGACCCTCCCGGTGGGGGATGTCCCGGCAGGTTGGCGTATCTTAGATGTAGGCCCAGAGACTCTCAAGAGCTTTGAAAAGGTGCTTGTCGAGGCCGGGACTGTGGTATGGAATGGCCCGATGGGTGTGTTTGAGTTTGACAACTTTGCCGAAGGCACCTTTGGTTTGGCTGAGATCGTGGCAAACAGCCCGGCAATTACCATCATCGGCGGCGGCGACTCAGCGGCAGCCGTGAACAAATCTGGTCTGGCTGAAAAGATCACCCATATCTCCACTGGCGGCGGCGCTTCGCTGGAAATGTTGGAAGGCAAAATTTTGCCTGGTCTGGCTGCGTTGGAAGATAAATAAAACCATTGAGAGCGCCTGACGCGCTCTTGATCTAGTGAGGAAAATTATGCGTACCCCGTTGGTAGCTGGAAATTGGAAACTGAATAAGACGGCGGCGGAAACCAAGGTGCTGATCGAGGAAATGCTGCCAGGTTTGGAAGCTGTCTCAAACGTGGATAACCTGATCTGCCCATCCTATCTGGCCATCCCCGCGGCGGCCGAAATGCTCAAGGACAGCAAGGTTGCCCTTGGCGCTCAAAATGTCTATTGGGAAGAGGCGGGTGCCTTTACTGGCGAGGTGGCCCCTGATATGGTGGCCGAATTCTGCGAGTTTGTGATCATCGGCCATTCCGAGCGCCGGGCATATTTTGGCGAAACAGACGAATCTGTAAACCGGCGCACAAAGGCCGCCCTGGCCCACGGCCTGATCCCGGTGGTCTGTGTGGGTGAGACTCTGGCCGAAAATGAAGCTGGCAAAACCGACGAAGTCGTCTCCCGCCAGATGCGTGATGGGTTGGCCGGACTGGGAATTACCTCAGCCGATCAACTCGTGATTGCCTACGAACCGGTCTGGGCGATCGGCACCGGAAAAGCAGCTTATCCCGAAGATGCCTCCCGAGTGATTGGGCAATCCATCCGCCCAGTGTTGGCGGAATTGTTTGGTGATGAGATTGCCCAGGGCATCCGTGTATTGTATGGCGGCTCGGTAAAACCCAGCAATGCCAGAGATTTTTTCAGTGAAGAAGAAGTGGATGGCGCTCTCGTTGGCGGTGCCAGCTTAAAAGCCGATGACTTTATTAAAATCACAGAGGCGGCTGCCTGAAGCACTTTAGTTTCATTTTAAACAACAAAACATGACGCCTGATATTCCTGAGGTGTCATGTTTTGTTAACTCATATTGAACCGGTAGGGGTTCAGTCGATGCGGCAAATCTGATACCCAATCTCCGGATTGTTTTTAGCGATGTACATGGCTGCATCAGCCCGCTGCAGCAGGGTTTCAAAATCCTCACCATGATCTGGGAAGATTGCGCCCCCGATGCTGATACTGATATCCAGGGTAACTTCCTGAACCTTGTACTTCCCGCACAGTAGTTTTTCTATCTTTCTGGCGATCAGTTCGGCGCTCTGAAGAGATTTTACCTGGTTGGCAACGATGGTAAACTCATCCCCTGAGATCCTGGCCACGGTATCATATTCCCGCAGCACATTTTCCAGCCGCCCGGCAATAGATTTGAGCAGATCATCGCCAATATGATGTCCGTAGGTATCATTCACGGATTTAAATTCATTCACATCCAAAAAGAAAACGGCCAGCCTTTCGTTGTTACGTTTGGCATAGGTCAGGCTGTGCTCTAGAATTTCCTCAAACAAGATGCGGTTGGGTAAATTGGTCAACGGGTCGTGAGTTGCCAGATGACGGATGCGCTGTTCAGTTTTCTTGCGGTCTGTGATCTCCATAATCGTCGCATAGACCATCAGCCGCCCATCTGAGTCCCTGGTCACCTGGGCATTGTCACTGACCCAAATCATTTCCCCATCTGATCTGATGATCCGGTATTCAATTTCAGTGCTGTGGCCCTCATATATTCGCTGGGCGTTCATCCGGCAAAACTCCTCATCTTCTGGATGGATCAATGTGCTCCAAAAAGACCAGTCTTCCATGAATTTTTTAGAGGGGTATCCTGTCAGGGTGTGGAAATTGTCTGAGATATAGCGGTAGGTGATATCCCCATCGGTAGAGACTTCCGACATATAAAAGTGTGCATGCACGGTGTTGATCAGACGTCTGAACCGCTCTTCACTGGCCTCCAGCGCTTCAACCGCCTGCCGAATAGCAGTCACGTCCTCCTTGATTGCCAGATAATTCACTACCTCGCCAGCATCGTTCATGATCGGGGTAATGGTCATCTCTTCGTGGTACAGACTGCCATCCTTTTTTCGATTGACCAGGTTGCCGCGCCACACCTCTCCCGAACAGATCGTTCTCCACATATCTTGATAAAATTGCCGGTCGTGTTCGCCAGAATTGAGAATATTTGGGTTCTGCCCAATCAGTTCTTCCCGGGAATACCCGGTCAGGCGGGTGATCGATTGGTTTGCCCAGATGATGGTCCCAGATGTATTCGTGATCACAACGCCATTCGCCGCAGCTTCCAGCGCGGTGATCTGGAGCTGCTCAAGGTCAGGATCGGTCAGGTTCGGTTTCCTCGGGTCCATTAAATTTTGGATTGAAATGATTGATCGGCTCAGGATGTTTGGCTACCCGGTCCCAAACTGGCGGTCACCGGCATCTCCAAGACCCGGGACGATATAGCCAATCTCATTGAGACGCTCATCCAGGGCAGCCAGGTGGATTGGCACTTCGGGATGCGCTTTTTGCATGGCTGCTACCCCCTCCGGCGCGCCCAACAGGCCGACAAATTTGATCCGGTGCACGCCCCACTTCTTGAGAATATCTACTGTTGCCACAGCAGAACCGCCCGTCGCCAGCATGGGATCCAAAACCAGGCAAACCTTGACGGTTGGGGCGATCGGCAGCTTGTTGTAGTATTCCACCGGCTTGAGGGTGCGTTCGTCCCGGTAGAGACCGATGTGCCAGACCTCGGCATTGGGCATCAGTCCCCAAACACCCTCGACCATGCCCAGGCCGGCACGCAGGATCGGTACCAGGCCGATCTTATCTTTCAGTTCCTGGCCAGTGGTGCTACCCATCGGGGTGGTGACCTCCAATTGGCTGGTGGTCAGATCCATGGTGGCTTCGTAGGTCATCAGGGCAGAGATTTCGCGAACCAGTTCCCGGAACTTTTTGGGTGAGGTGTTGATATCTCTAAGTTTGGTCAGTTTGTGGGCCACAAGTGGGTGTTCAGATACGTATACGTTGGTCATTTATCCTCCAGGGCAAATAATTATTACAGGTATTTTGGATGGACGAATGGCCCGTAAACGCTTCAAGACCTTCGGCCTTGAAAACCATTATAAACTATCCATCCTGATTCTAATAAAATTACAGCCTTTATCTTGTATGTACATCCTCTGCTATAACCCCACAACACAAAAAACTCCGCGATATTGTATAATTCTCCTATGACTGAACCCGAAGACAGACTGGTAAACCCGGCTAACAAAACTGAAGACCAGCAGATAGAGCCTTCCCTGCGCCCTCAATCTCTGGCTGAATTAATCGGCCAGGAAAAGATTAAAGAGAACTTGCAGATCTTAATCGATGCTGCCCGCCACCGCGGTGAACCGCTCGACCATGTGCTCTTTTATGGCCCTCCTGGTTTGGGTAAGACTACTATGGCCCATATTCTGGCCAATGAGATGGGGGTGAATATCAAGGTCACCGCCGGGCCGGCCATCGAACGCCAGGGAGACCTGGCGGCGATCCTTTCCAACTTACGCGAAGGGGATGTGCTTTTCATTGATGAGATCCACCGCCTGGGCCGCGCCGTGGAAGAAGTGCTCTACCCGGCGATGGAAGATTTTGCCTTGGATATCGTCATCGGTAAGGGACCGGCAGCCCGTTCTGTGCGTCTAAAACTGCCGCACTTCTCTGTGATTGGCGCTACCACCCGGCTGGCCTTGGTGACCGCCCCCCTGCGGGCGCGCTTCGGCGCCGTTTACCGCATGCATTTCTATTCCCAGAAGGCCATGGAACAGATCGTGGCCCGCGCTGCTGATCAGTTTGCGGTGGATGCAGAACAGGATGGGATCCGGGAAATTGCCCGTAGAGCACGCGGTACGCCGCGGGTCGCTTTGCGGCTGCTGCGCCGGGTGAGAGATTTCGCCCAGGTGCGCGCGGGCGGTCATATCACCGCAGACGTGGCCGACCATGCCCTTGACTTGATGGATGTAGATGCCCTTGGCCTGGATGACATGGATCGCCGGGTATTGCGGGCGATCATTGAGAAGTACAACTGTGGGCCAGTTGGCTTGAATACCATCGCCGCTTCGGTGCATGAAGAGCAGGACACGATCAAGGATGTCGTTGAGCCTTATCTGCTCCAACTTGGTTTTTTGGAGCGCACCTCGCAGGGGCGGATGGCCACCCGCACGGCCTGTGAGCACCTCGGCCTGCCCTATCCAGATCACTTGCCGCCGCGGTTGTTCTGATTGGTACCAGGCTTCCCCATTTTTTGGAATTTAAATGAAACTCTCCGATTTCGATTACCCTTTGCCGCAAGAGCGTATTGCCCAAACACCGCTCGAACCGCGTGACAGCTCTCGTTTGCTGGTGCTCAACCGCAAGGACGGCAGCCTTAGCCATTCTGTTTTTTCCTCCATCGGTAAGTTTTTGCATCCGGGCGATCTGCTGGTGATTAACCGCACCCGTGTGCTGGCGGCGCGCTTATTTGCCACCAAGCTGAAAACTGGCGGCAAAGTAGAACTGCTGCTGCTCAACCGGCGAGAACCTGGATTATGGGAAGCCCTTGTCGGCGGCAAACGGATCAGCCCTGGGATCTGCATTTCGGTAATGGATGATCTGCAAGCCGAAGTGGTGCAAGACCTCGGCGGCCCGCGCCGTCTGCTCCGATTTAACCGCCCGGTATCTAAGGAGCTTGACCGGATTGGGTACATGCCGCTGCCGCCGTATATTCACCAACGATTGCAGGATCCAGAGCGCTACCAGACGGTGTATTCTCAGGAGGTTGGTTCAGCAGCTGCCCCTACCGCCGGGCTGCATTTTACGCCGCATTTGATCCGGGAATTGCAGCAAGCCGGGATCGGGATGGCGGAAGTGGTCTTGCATGTCGGGTTGGATACCTTTGCCCCGGTAACCGAAGAAAATATCGCTGAACATCAGATCCACACAGAATGGTGCCAGTTGAGCCCTCAGACAGCCAGCCAGATCAACCAGACACGCCTGGCTGGGGGCAGGATCATTGCTGTGGGTACCACCAGCGTCCGCACCCTTGAATCAGCAGCTTCACAGGCTGCGGCTCCCGGAGAGGTGGAGCCGTTTGAGGGCCATACCGACCTGTTCATCCTTCCCGGCTACCAGTTCAACGTCGTGGATGCCATGGTGACCAATTTTCACCTGCCAAAATCAACTTTGCTGATGCTGGTCAGCGCTTTTGCCAGCCGGGAAATGATCTTGAATGCTTACAAGGTCGCCCTGGAGGAAGAATACCGCTTCTTCTCCTTTGGCGATGCAATGCTGATCGTGTAACTGGCGTTTCCACATGCTTTATATCGCTCCCCTGGGCAAGAAATCATGTACAATTAATTTCTAACGATTATCGCGTAGAGGTGTGCCATGCGTGCAGTTGACTTGATCATCAAAAAACGAGACGGCGAAGAATTGACCACTGAAGAAATCCAGGAATTTATTACTGGATACACCAATGGGGATATTCCCGATTACCAGGCGGCTGCCTGGGCTATGGCTGTTTTGTTCAATGGGATGACCCCCCGCGAGATCACCGATCTGACATTAGCAATGGCCCATTCCGGAGACATTCTCGATCTGAGCGGTGCCGTAGATATTGTGGTCGATAAACATTCAACCGGAGGTGTGGGGGATAAAACCTCGCTGGTGGTGCTCCCCTTGGTGTTGACCTGCGGTGTGCATATTGGCAAGATGTCCGGACGCGGACTGGGTTTTAGCGGTGGCACTTTGGATAAGGTGGAATCGATCCCAGGCTTCCGTACCGACTTGAGCAGCGAAGAATTCCTTGAACAATTAAGCACCTTTGGTATGGTGCTTACCGGTCAGACGGGTGATCTGGCTCCGGCTGACGGAAAACTGTATGCCTTGCGGGATGTAACCGGGACAGTTCCCTCACTCCCGCTGATCGCTTCATCCATAATGAGCAAGAAGATCGCCGCCGGGGCGCAGCGGATTGTGCTGGATGTCAAAGCCGGGGAAGGTGCCTTCATGGAAACTGTGCCGGAAGCGCGTGAACTGGCGGAACTGATGGTACAGATCGCCCATTTAGCCGGTCGGCGAGCAGTGGGATTGATCTCGGACATGAACCAACCTCTGGGCTTTGCCGTTGGCAATGCGCTTGAGGTGAAAGAGGCTATCGACACCCTCAAAGGAAATGGCCCGCCAGACTTTGTTGAGCACTGCCTGCAAGTGGCCACTTATATGGTTTATCTGGCAGAGAGAGCGGATCATGTGGAAGCCGCCCGCAGCATTGTAGAGAAAGCCAATCATTCCGGCCAGGCGTTTGAAAAATTCCGGCAGTTGGTGGAGGTACAGGGCGGCGATGTATCTTATGTCGATCATCCCCACAAATTGCCCCAGGCAAAATTAGTCGAAGCAGTGCCTGCGCCACGCCGCGGTTATCTGGCTGTAATCGATGCCCGTGTGATTGGTGAGATGGCTGTGGTTTTGGGTGCTGGCCGTTTAAAGAAAGGCATGCCGGTAGATCATGCCGTTGGGATTGTGGTGCATCACAAGGTGGGAGATTATGTGGAGGTTGGAGAACCCTTGTTCACCATCCATGCGGATTCTCAGGACAAACTTGACGAGGTGAAACCAGAACTGTTAAATGCCCACCAATGGAGCGATGACCCGGTAAAACCCCTTCCATTGTTCTATGGTGTGGTTACTGATCTGGAATAAAACCAATCAGTTGATAAATCAAGAACCCCTGCACAGCACTTGCAGGGGTTCTCTTAATGAGGGAGAAAAACAAAATTCACTCAGGTTTGTAATCGTATCCGGCCATCCACGCGATCCCGATCGTGCCTGGTCCGGTATGGGTGCCAACCGCAGCGGAAACGCTCGTCGTGATCTTGGAGGTCAGGGGCAATTTCTCAGCAATCATTTCCATCACCATTTCCGCATCTTCCAACGCGTTAGCATGGATGGTTGCCATATACACAGGCCGCTTGTCGCCGATTGCTTCTACCGCCAGTTCAACCAGGCGGGTCAAAGATTTTTTGCGGGTACGCACACGCTCATAGGGTTCAATCCGTCCATCCAGTAGCTGCAGGACCGGTTTAAAGTTCAACATCGTTCCGATCAGGCGTGATGCCCCGCCGATCCGTCCGCCCCTGTGCAGAAATTCCAGGGTATCCACTGTCAGGAGGACACCGGTGTGCTTGCAGGCTGCCTCCACAATTGTCCGGCACTCCTCAAGAGACTTGCCTGCCTGTGCGGCGCGGACTGCCATCAGCAACGGCCAGCCCTCACCCATCGAGGCGGATAAAGAATCCACATTTTCAATCTTGGCCTCCGGGAAGAGGGCTTTGGCCTGTTCTGCTGAGGCGAAGGTGCCTGAAAGTTTGTGAGAGATATGGATTCCCAGGATATCTTTGCCCTCAGCGAGCAATTTTTCATAAATGCTCTTGAAATAAGCTGGAGTAGGCTGTGAAGTCGTCGGCATGCTGGGAGACTCGGCAAGGCGTTTGAAGAATGCCTCGGCAGTGATATCTACACCATCCCGAAGTTCATCACTATCCCAGATGACAACCGAGGGGGCCACCTCAATGTTGTATTTTTCCACCCAATCCTTAGGCAGATAGGCAGTCGAGTCTGTCACAATTGCTACTGGATTTGCCATCTTTATTCTCCTCTAATTCTAAGTATTAATGCAAACAAAACAACACAGAACACCGGGGTTGGTTACGTCTGGTGAGTGATCAGGGATTGGGCAGCGAGTGAATAGGGGGATGATTGAAGTGCGAATGGTTTTCTCCCAAATCACAAAGCGCTTGATTCCTCATCACTGAATTGCCAAATTAATCCTTGACCGCAGCCCAACTCCCCAGTAGAATCACATGTCGCCAAATTCCAAGCCGGCGATAAGATAATTATGTTTGAGACACTGACTGAACGACTCAACGCGGTATTCAAGGAACTCCGCAGACACGGCAAACTCTCTGAGAAGGATGTCGATATTGCCATGCGGGATGTGCGTCTGGCCCTGTTAGAGGCCGATGTGCATTACGCCGTGGTCAGGAGCTTCATCGATAAGGTGAAGGCACGGTCGATCGGGCATGAGGTTTCCCGGGCTTTGAATCCAGCTCAGCAAGTGATCAAGATCGTCAATGAAGAGCTGATCGCCACACTGGGTGAACCAGAAGCATTAAATTTATCCGGCCCCAAACCGCATATGATCATGCTGGTCGGTCTGCAAGGATCTGGAAAGACCACCACTGCCGCCAAATTGGCGAAAATGCTGCGCGGCCAGGGTGAGCGCGTGATGCTGGTTGCAGCCGATCCCTACCGCCCGGCTGCGGTGCAGCAGCTTCAGACCTTGGGCGCCAACCTGGGCGTGGAAGTCTTCACCCAGCCCAATCTCTCCCCGCCAGACCTGGCCGGGATGGCGTATGTTAAAGCCCAGCAGGGCGGTTACTCGGTCTTCATTTTGGATACCGCTGGACGTTCGCAGCTGGATAACAGTCTGATGGACGAACTCAAGGCCATTACCAACAATGTTACCCCTAATGAGGTGCTGCTGGTGGTGGATGCCATGATCGGTCAGGAAGCGGTCAATATCGCCCAGGGATTTCGGCAAACGGTGCCGATCACTGGGCTGGTTTTAAGTAAAATGGACGGTGATGCCCGCGGCGGTGCGGCGATCTCCATCCGGTCTGTCACCGGGGTTCCGATCAAGTACCTGGGTGTCAGCGAAAACATGGACGGCCTGGAGAAGTTTGATCCCAACCGTTTATCCTCCCGCATTTTGGGAATGGGTGATATGATTGGGCTGATTGAAAAGGCCGAGGCAGAATTGGACGCTGAAAAAGCAGCCGCTTCTGCTCAGAAAATGCTCTCAGGTGAATTCACCCTAGAGGATTTTCGCGATCAGCTTCGGCAAGTCCGCAAGATGGGCCCGATTGGTCAATTGATGGGCATGCTCCCCGGCAATATGGGCGGCGCGGCGTTGGCTAATGTGGACCCGCACGAAGCGGAAAAAAGTTTTGTCCGCATCGAGGCGATGATTAATTCGATGACCCCCAAAGAACGCCAGCGGCCGAAGATCATCAATGCCAGCCGCAAGCGGCGTATTGCCGCCGGTTCGGGCACAGAAGTTATGGAAGTCAACCGTCTTCTCCGCCAGTATCAGGAGATGCAGCGGATGATGAAACGTTTAAAAAAATCAGGCATGCGGGGTCTGCCCCCCATGTTTGGCTAGTGTGCGGCACACAGGTTTCTCGCCGGCGGTTCCCTCGCTGACCGGCCAACAATAGCCTGTAGATGCCCGGCTAGAACCCGGTTTGCGCCTCCTTCAGCGCTCCTGTACCGGCCGGAAAGCAGCGCACACATAACACTAAAACTATAGGAGATTTTATAACATGGTACGTTTACGACTGCGCCGAGTAGGGCGCAAAAAGCAACCCAGCTACCGTTTGGTGGCTGCCGAGAAGGAAGCATCGCGCGATGGCCGTTTCCTCGAAGTAGTGGGTTTCTACAACCCCCGCACTGAGCCTTCTACCATCACTCTAAAGGAAGACCGCGTTTTCCACTGGCTGGGTGTTGGCGCACAGCCGAGTGATGCTGTCGAATCCTTGTTCCGCCAGATGGGCACCCGAGACCGCTATGACCGTTTCAAGGCCGGCGAAGAGATTGAAAAGCTGCTGGAAGAGTACAAGGTGGTTGAAGAGACCCGCAATACCAACCTCAAGACCCGGGTGGATGGCGCTCCCAAGAAGGCCAAGAAGGTCGAAGCCGCCCCCCAAGCTGAGGTTGAAGAGCCGTCCGCAGCTGAAGAAGAAGCCGAATCCGACGAGGTGTAACTCGCCGGTTTCATTGAGAGGATCAGATGAGAGATTTGATCGATTATATCGCCCGTTCGCTGGTGGATGACCCCACCCAGGTGGAAGTCAGCCAGCGGCGTTATGGCTCTACCACCAATGTGCGCCTGCGCGTGGCCAAAGAAGATATGGGCCGCGTGATTGGCCGCAATGGACGGGTGGCCAACGCCATGCGCGCCCTTCTGCGAGTGGCCGCCGCCCGGAACGCCAAGCGCGTCAAACTGGATATCGTGGAGCCTGAATGAGCTCTAGACGACGTCAGGCTGCCGCCAGGCGTAAATTGAAGAATCAGAAGATAGCAGGGGCATCTCCTGTGGTGCCGCCTGCTTTTCTTTTGGTCGGAAAGCTGCACCGGCCGCATGGCGTGCGCGGGGAGATGATCATGTCGGTGCTGACTGATTTCCCCGAGCGTCTGCAGCCGGAAATCGAAGTTTATTTGGGGCCTGCTCACACGCCTGTCAAGATCAAAAGCCTGCGGCATCACAACCGCGGCATGCTGATTTCGCTGGAGGGTTATGATTCCCGCGAGGCAGTGGACGGCCTGCGCAATAACGAGATCTTCGTTTCTGCCGGGGACCGCCCCCCGCTGCCTGATGGGGAGCTTTACCTCCACCAGATCATCGGACTTAAGGCTGTCACCGAGGAAGGCCAGGTGTTGGGGATTGTCTCCGATTGGATTGAGACCGGGGCTAACGGCGTCCTCGTTGTCAGCGACGAGGATGGTAAAGAGGTTTTACTGCCAGACATCGATGAAGTGGTGCTTAAAATTGATCTAAAGGCCGGTAAGATGCTCATCCACTTGATGGAAGGCCTGGTTTAGATATTTCCCGACAAACAATCACATACCTTCCACCTCCAGCTCAACATCTGTCAAGAGACTTGCGCTATTGCAGGTCTCTTTTTGATTGGAGATCCTTTGTCTGTATAATTAGATTGAATGATCTCATCCACCAAGGAGGAATGATGGCTGAGAATGAAATTTTAACTGCTGCAACCCTTGACTGGCTGCTGGAGGAAGATAATCCGGGTGTGCGCTATTTAGCCTTGTGCGATCTGCTTGAATTGCGGTCAGATCATCCGGACCTGGTCAAAGCCCGTGCGCTTGCCCATCAAGAGGGGCCGATCGCAAGGGTGCTCGATGAGATTAACCCGGAGGGGTATTGGTCGAAACCAGGGCCTGGATACACCCCCAAGTATTTCAGCACAGTCTGGTCGCTGATCCTGTTGGGGCAGTTGGGCGCTTCCGTTGATATCGATGCGCGAATTGGCACCGCTTGCGAGTACCTGCTTGATCATGCCCTCACAGAATACGGACAATTCTCGGCCTCCGGCTCTCCTGGCGGTACGGTCGACTGCCTGCAGGGAAATTTGTGCACTGCGATGCTCGATCTCGGTTACCAAGACGCCCGGATGGAAAAGGCCTTCGAATGGATGGCGCGCACTGTCACCGGTGAAGGGGTGGCCCCATTGGGGACAACAGGTACACCCCTGCGCTACTACTCCGGCAAGATCGGCCCCGACTTTGCCTGTGGGGCAAACGACAAGCTGGCTTGCGCCTGGGGCGCGGTCAAGGTGATGCTGGCCTTCAGTAAACTGCCCAGGGTTCAGCGCACACCCTTGATCAAGGGTGCCATCGAGCGGGGAGTTGACTTTCTCTTCAGTGTTGACCCGGCCGATGCAACTTATCCTCATGGCTATGCTCCCAGGCCCAGCGGCAACTGGTGGAAGTTCGGCTTCCCGGTGTTTTACGTCACCGATTTGCTCCAGAATGTGGAGACCCTGGTCCGGTTGGGATACGGGCAGGATCCGCGCTTGCAAAATGCTCTCCAGGTGGTCTGGGAGAATCAGGATTCAGAGGGCCGCTGGCCATTGGAATATTCCTATTCTGGAAAAACGTGGCTGGATTTTGGTGAGAAAAAGCAGCCTAACAAATGGGTCACCCTGCGGGCTGCCTGGGTGCTGAAAAACGCCGGATGACTATAGTTTTAGAAAGGGGAACTATGATCTATCACATCGTCTCCAAAACCGATTGGGCTGCGGTGGGGGCCTCGGACTATTATCGCGGCGACACCCTCGACACCGAGGGCTTTATCCACTGTTCCACGCTCGAGCAGGTGGCGGGTACCGCCAATCTATTTTTCCGCGGGCGGGAAGACCTGCTGCTGCTCAAGATCAACCCGGAGAAGCTCAAATCCCCGCTGAACTACGAAGTTGCCGGCGATGGGCGCCTGTTCCCGCACATCTACGGCCCGCTGGAGGTGGAGGCTGTGGTAGCCCTGGCCGATTTCCCACCCAACCTGGATGGTTCGTTTGATTTGCCTGAGAAGTATCGGTAGTTCAGTATAGACAGATCGTCAATCAATACCTGATGGGTGATATGGTCGCCGATCTGAGGGTCTTTGCGATCAGGTTTCGATCACATAAATTTCATCTTGTCCTTGACATCCCATAATCCGCTGTGGTATTCTCAAGCCCGTTTACTGCTTTAAATGAAACAAGCAGGCTGCAAAGGGAGAGAATCCAGACCAATGAACGCCGAAGACCGCCTCTATACCATAGCCCTTAACCTGATCCCCGGGGTGGGGGCGGTGAGGTTTGCAGCTTTGGTAGATTACTTCGGCAGCCCGCTTGCAGCCTGGGAGGCTTCTCCCACTGCCCTGCGAGATCTGAACTTTCCTAAAAAAGTTTACGACGCTTTCCTTCAGGTGCGCGCTGAGCTTGACCTTGTGTCTTTCTTTGCAGACACGGAACAAAAGGGGATTGCCATTCTAACTGCCACCGATGAGGCTTACCCGCATCGATTGAAGTCAATCGATAACCCGCCGCCGGTGATCTACATGCTGGGCAAGGTTGTGCCTCAGGATGAGTGGGCCGTGGCCATTGTGGGGACGCGCAAGTTCACCCACTACGGGCGGGAGGTTGCCGAAGAAATGGCCGCCTTTCTGGCCCGCAACGGGGTCACTGTGGTCAGCGGATTGGCTCGCGGGGTGGATTCGATCGCCCACCGGGCTGCCCTGGATGCTGGCGGGCGCACCATCGCCGTTCTCGGCAGCGGGGTGGATATCATCTATCCACCAGAGAACCGCACAATCGCAGATGAAATCATCTCGCAGGGGGCGGTGATCAGCGATTACCCGCCCGGAACCCCGCCTGATGGGATCAACTTCCCGCCCCGCAACCGGATCATCTCCGGTCTGTCACTGGCGGCTGTGGTGGTCGAGGCTGGCGAGCGCTCCGGTGCGTCGATCACCGCCAATTACGCCCTCGAGCAGGGACGTGAGGTCTTTGCCGTGCCGGGGAATATCTACTCCCCGCAGAGCAAGGGCACCAACCGGCTCATCCGGGATGGCGCTCATCCGCTGCTTTCGCCCGAGGATTTGCTGGACGCGCTCAACCTGACGATGGTCACCGAGCAGCAAACCGCCCGAATGGTCCTGCCGGGGAATGCACTTGAGGCTGCCATCTTTGAAGTGCTTGGTCAGGAGCCGGTGCATGTTGACCAGATCGGCATTCAGGCCGGTCTGCCGATTGAACAAATCTCGTCAACCCTGGCTTTGATGGAGCTCAAGGGGATGGTCCGCCAGGTGGGCGGCATGCGCTACATCGCGGTGCGTGAAGCCAAGGCAGCTTATTATGTAGATACAGAAAAGGATGAATGATGGATGGAAATTATTATGCAGTGATCATGGCTGGCGGCGGTGGTACCCGTTTATGGCCGCTTTCCCGCAAGGGCAGCCCCAAGCAGACCCTCAAGCTGGCTGGCGACCGCTCGCTGTTTCAGATCGCCGTCGATCGGCTGTTGGGCCACTTCCCGGCAGAACGCATCCTGGTGGTCACCTCGGCTACCCTGGCAGCTCACTTCCAGCTCGACCAGCCAGGAATCCCGCTGGAAAACTATATCATTGAACCTTCCGGCAAGAACACCGCTGCCGCCATCGGCTTGGCTTCTGTTAACCTCAAGATGCGAGACCCGCATGCCGTCATGGCGATTGTCACCGCCGACCATTTCATCGAGCGTGAAGGCCGTTTTTTGCACGTGCTCCGCGCCGCCGGCGAGGTTGCTGAACTGGGCTATCTGGTCACCCTCGGCATCCAGCCAACCTACCCGGCCACCGGGTTTGGCTACATTCAGCAAGGCGCTTACCTGGGCACATTTGAGAATATCGTCGTCTTCCAGGCGGAAGGCTTCAAGGAAAAACCGGACGAGAAGACCGCCATTGAGTTCATTGCCGGTGAGGATCATTCCTGGAACTCGGGGATGTTTATCTGGCAGGTCGATAAGATCATGTCCGAGATCAAACGCCAGATGCCCCAGTTAGATCACGTGCTCTCTGCCATTGCTGGTGCCTGGGGCGCTCCGGATTATCAACAAGTCCTGGAAAAGGAATGGGAAACCCTCGAACGGGTTTCAATTGATTTTGGGATCATGGAGGGGGCGGAAAATGTGGCAGTCATCCCGGCCCGGGGCTTGGGTTGGAGTGATGTGGGGAGTTGGAACGCGGTCTATGAAGTGCTGCCCAAGACTGCGGAAGGAAATGTGCTCAACTGTCCGGTCCATATTGCTCGAGAGACAAATAACACGATGGTCTTTGCCAGTGATCAATGCGACCGGTTGATTGTCACCCTTGGTGTCGATAATCTCGTTGTTGTAGATACCCCCGATGTCTTGCTGATCTGTGATCAGGAACATGCTCAGGATGTACGGGTGGTGGTAGATGAATTGAAGGAAAAAGGTAAGAACCAGTACCTGTAGACATCTAAATGGAAATCGGCAGCCAGATCTAGGCTGTTTTATTGGTGGAGGTTTGTTGTGGAAGCATATTGTGTAAAGTGTAAACAGAAACGTGAAATGCAAGACCCTCAGGCGGAATTTACTGCCTCTGGCGCTCCTGGGACCCGTGGTGCCTGCCCGGTTTGCGGTACTGCCATGTTCCGTATGGGCAGAACTGATGCTCATGAAGGCATGTCCGCCCCAGAACGCCCGCAGAGAAATAATAAAGAAGTAAAACGTAAAGGAAAACTGGTGATTGTCGAATCACCGGCCAAAGCGCGCACCATCAGCCGTTATCTTGGTAAGGAATACCGGGTAGAGGCTTCAGTTGGCCATGTGCGCGATCTGCTTCGCTCTCAGCTTTCCGTGGATGTAGAAAACAGTTTTACACCCAAGTACCGGGTTCCGAATGAGAAACGCCCGGTGGTAAAAGAATTGAAAGCCCTGGCCAGCACGGCGGAACAAGTCTACCTGGCAACAGACCTCGACCGGGAAGGGGAGGCGATTGCCTGGCACCTGATGGAAGCAGCCGAGATCGAGCCGGAAAGGGCTAACCGGGTGGTCTTCCATGAGATCACTGAACCGGCGATCAAGGAAGCCTTTTCCCATCCGAGGGAGATCGATATGGCCCTGGTCAATGCCCAGCAAGCCCGTCGCATTCTTGACCGCCTGGTGGGATACTCGCTCAGCCCGATCCTGTGGCGCAAGGTGCGCAACCGTCTCTCGGCTGGCAGGGTACAATCTGTTGCCCTGCGAATGGTGGTCGAGCGCGAGCGCGAGATCGAGGCCTTTGAACCAGAGGAATATTGGTCTATAGAAGGCGAATTCCGTCCAGAGGGCGGCGACAAGACTTTCCGGGCCAAGTTGAACCGGATTGATGGCGAGAAGATAGAGATAGGCAACCAGGGAGCGGCCAAACCAGTTCTTGCCGATATGGAAATTGCAGATTACATTGTATCCAAGATCAAGCGTGGCACCCGCAAACGCAAAGCCCCAGCGCCATATACCACCAGCACAATGCAGCAGGAAGCCTCCCGCCGCATGCGCTTCACTGCCCGCCGGACTATGGCCTTGGCCCAGCAATTATATGAAGGGATCAGCATTGACAACGAAGAGACGGTTGGCTTGATCACTTATATGAGAACGGATTCCACCCATGTCTCTAAGTTAGCGCAGAAAGAGGTGCGTGAGTATATCCGTTCCCGTCATGGAGAGAAATTCCTGCCGCAAAAACCCCCCAAGCATAAAAACACTGATAAGGGCGCTCAGGAAGCCCATGAGGCCATTCGCCCCACCTCAGTGTTGCGCACACCCAAAAAGATGAAAGATCACCTCACCCGAGACCAGTACCGTCTCTATCAGATGATCTGGCAGCGTTTTGTCGCTTCCCAAATGGAAGCTGCCGTGTACGATACCCTGCGGGTGGATGTGACCGGTAAAAGCCCTGCCCATCAATACCGCTTGCAAGCCTCCGGATCTGCAATCAAGTTCATCGGCTTTATCGTCGTATACGAAGAGACCAAGGGCGAGTATGATGTGGATGAGAACGGCGATATCACCAAGATCCCCGCTGACTTAGCAGAAGGACAGAAGCAGCATCTGGTGGAATTATTCCCCGAGCAGCACTTTACCCAGCCGCCGCCGCGGTACAGCGAAGCCACACTGGTCAAAGCCATGGAAGAAAATCGAATCGGCCGGCCTTCCACCTACGCACCCACACTGAGCACCCTGCAAAACCGCGGCTATATATACCGCGAAGAGCGCAGACTATTCCCCACTGAAACCGGGATCGTGGTTAACGATCTCCTCACGGAGCATTTCCCAAACATCGTCGATATCGGTTTCAGCGCCCGGATGGAAGATGACCTTGATAAAATTGCCCGTAATACATCAGATTGGGTTGAAATTGTGAGCGAGTTTTGGGATCCGTTCTCTTCTCAGGTGGAAAAAGCCAATATCGAGATGCCTGAGGTCAAGGCAGAGCCGGAATACGTCGGGCGCGGCTGCCCGAAATGCGGCCAAGGGCAGTTGATCCTCCGCTGGGGACGCTATGGCAAGTTTATCAGCTGCGACCGCTTCCCTGAATGCCGCCACACGGAGCAGTTCCTGGAGAAGATCGGTGTAGTCTGCCCAGATTGCGGTGGAGAGCTGGTTGAACGCCGCACCCGCAAAGGGCGCATCTTCTATGGCTGCGAAAATTATCCCGAGTGTGAATTCACCTCCTGGAAGCAACCGCTGAAACAGGCCTGCCCCCACTGTCAGGGACTGCTGGTGTCTGAAAACAAGAATAACGCCAAGTGCCTGAGCTGTGAGACGGTGATACCTATGGATCAACTCCAGTTGGAGGGAGAAACCAACTGATCAACCAACCAAAACCAGCTTAATAGACTAACCCAGATGCGCGCAAGTTTCCACTTCACTCTGCGTGCATCTTCACATTTGCCCCAATTTTGAGGGTTGAACCGAAAATTATCAAATTTATTTAGGGAACGGTATGGTTCTTGCAATCAGATATAACAGACTTCCAGACTGCTTTTTGTTGCACAAATAGCGGGGCTGGTCTACAATAATTCAAACGTGTGCATGCCAGTAGCCTGGCAATGCTGCACACCCTCTGGGGCAGTTGAGCCTCGGTGATATGGAAAGTGATTTGGAGTGAACTATGGCCTTTGATAATATGGATTATGATTTTGACGATCAGGACGATGTCTTCAACCAACCGTTGGACTTCGACCCACAGGCTGATCAGGAGCCAGAAGAAGGCGGAATACAGGTTGCCGAATTTTTTGCTAAGCTGACCGCAAATCCAATAACATTGGGCGCAGTTGCCTTGGCAATTGGGCTTATCCTCGGACTCGTGTTTGCCTGGGGAATCTGGCCGGTTCAGTATACTGACGCTGCGCCGGAACATCTCCACGAAAATTTCCAGGTGGATTATATGCGCATGGTGGTGGATTCATTTACGCTGCGCCAGGATAACGCCCTTGCTAAACAGCGCATTGATGCCCTCGGAGAAGATGGTCCTGGCGTTCTGGAGAAGTTGATCCAGAATCCGGGTGATGATCTCAGCCGGCTGGCGTTGGACCTCTTCCTGCAGCAGTACAACCCTGGTGCCGTGATTCCGCCTGCCGAGCCGGCAGATGATCTCACCATCCCTGATGCAGAGGCACCAGCCGAAGAGGAGGAGGGCAGCGGCACATCCCTGTTCTCTGGATCTCGGACGAAAACGTTCCTGCTGACTGCCTGCGGCGTGACGGGCTTGATCGCCATTGCCGCTGCGGGTTATTACTTCCTGCGGATGCGGCAAAGCCCTGCCACTGGACAAACAGCAGCTTCGAGGGCCAATGAGTTTTCCCGCCAGGCTGTCCAAACGGACTATGAAGCAATGGGGCAGGGTACCCCAATTGCCCAGTGGATGACCACTTACCTGATTGGTGATGATCTTTTCGATGATTCCTTCAGCATCGATTCGCTCAGCGGTGAATTCCTGGGAGAATGTGGTGTTGGAATAGCGGATACTATCGGAGTGGGAGAGCCGAAACGGGTCTCAGCATTTGAGGTCTGGCTGTTTGACAAGAACGACATTCAAACTGTCACCAAAGTGGTGATGAGTGCGCATGCCATGAACGACAATGCCACATCTGCGCGACTGGCAGCCAAAGGTGAACCAGTGCTTGCCGTGCCCGGTGAAACCATTGAGTTGCTTACCAAGACACTGCGCATGGCGGTGCGGGTGATGGATATGGACTACGGCGCCGGCCATCTGCCGGAGAACAGCTTCTTCCAGCGCATCACATTGGAACTTGCAGTCTGGGAACTGCCTCCACAGCAGCCACAGTACTAGAAACCAGCAATGAAGCTTAGAGCGCACCGACAGGTGCGCTCTTTTTAAATTCTTTAGGGGGTTGAGGGCGGGATGTCCGCAACAGAGCACTACCAGCTTAGCCAGTGGAAGGCAAAAAGCTTCTAATACTTTGTCAAAGTGAAAAGGTGTATTTAGAAGAATAGCAGCTGGTAAAAAACCAATTTTAAAACGCCTTCATACAGCCTTTGATAAAGTATTAAGTGTTCTGTTATTCAACAATCCAATCCTTCAAAAGACCTCTGACAGAACACTAGCACAGAATATTACTCCGCTAAAATGGCTCAGACCTGATCACGATCATCGCAAGGACTTTAGAATTGGGGATCCAAACCTCAATCTGTGGTTGATCAGATTGCCAGCCCTATTCAAACCCCTCAAGAAAGGCAACCATCACCTCAACGATCTGATCCTGCTGGGACTCTCGGCTGATCATGGCAGCCATATCCGCCTCCTGTGTGCCATAGAAGCCAAACTGGGCGTGATTGCCGCCTTGGATAGGAAAATAGTGCGTATCTTCAGGCAGCAGCGGGATAGCTCTCTCAATTTTCGCTACCGTTGCAAGCCCGTCTAACGTCGCGTAGATTGAAAGCACCTCAACGGCGGCATCCGCCAGCGAGTTAGATTCTGCTGGATACGAAGCCCACAGGGCAAGGCCATCCACAGAACCTGGATTCAGGTCAACAAAACGGCTTGCCATTGACCCGCCAAGGGAATGCCCGCCGATCACCCAGTTTTCGATCTCCGGATAAGTGTTGATTACTTTGCTGGCTTTGCTCGCGCCCAATACCGCCAGATTGAGGGGCATGGCGACATCCACCACCAAGAATCCTGCCTCGGCAATCCTGTAGAGAGTAGGAGCATATGCCCGGTAATCAACATTCCCTCCCGGATAAAAAATAAACCCCACCTTAGGCGACTGGTTTTGGGGGTGGAAACTTAACCACTGGGTATCTTCTACCAGAACGGTGGTTGAGGACTGTAAAAATTCCTCTGTCTCGGTTTCTGCGTGCCGGATGCTGGAAACGCTCCAAGCCAGCATTGCTCCGGTCAGCATGATTGCCGCGATTGCTGAAATTAGGAAAATCTTCTTGATTAATTTCATAGTATGATTTTACCTGAAAATGGGAGGTAGATAGAAAAAAGCCGAACTGTGGGGAGCAGCCCGGCTTTTGGGATCAGGTACTCGATCTGGTAGGGAAACCGATAATCGTCAAATCGTCACCTGGTCCAAACAAATTGGTTATACTTCATCTAAAATATCATAATAATTTGGATTCGTCAAGCAGGTACATACACTTCAGGCGCGGTTAAGTACTTGGTATTGATTCCTGGTTAAATTGAATGTAGCGATCTATTGGGGGGTTGCCAATTAGGTCATCGAAGTTCTCTTCCGCACCAAGAACACCGGATGCTGTCCTTGGGGATAACGGCCCCACAGGTTGGATTAGGGCATTTTTGGCGGTCATCGGCTGCAAGCGGTTTGCCTATCGATGCCAACATATCCAATGCCAAAATATCTGCCGCAGAGGACTTTGAATCGGGTGTTTTGATCGTGATGCCTAACCCAGACAGCATCGCGGTATGTGACCTTCCATTTTGTTCGTCTAATCCTAGCAGTACAGATTTAAGTGACCGGGTATGTTTGATTTCCAGGGATGGGTCATACTCGCCATTCTGCAACTCCGCCAGGATCTCTGAGTCAACTGCCTCAGGGTTGAAAGCAATATCAATCCCCTTGGAGCGCAGATTCTCAAGATAGTCTTCATCCACTCCTTCTGGGCCAATTGTTTTAAGGATTTCTAAAATTTCCATCAATTCAGGAGGGATTGAGCCGTTTACTTTTAAGTTCGATGTGCCATTGCGGCTGCCATTGTGAGGGATTGTTCCATCTGTGTGATTTCCCTGCAGACGTTCCTCCAGGGTTAACCTTATTGTCCTTTGGGGGTAAGGCTCAGCTAAATCTAATTGAGTACCGCAGTAGACACAAAAAGCATGTCTGCTTTCCTCCGACCCGTTTTGGCGAAGTTCCATGATAGCATCGCATTGGGGGCAATGGATCGGTTGATTGGTTTTCGGCGGTGCAGGTGCTTCGCTTGGCAATTCCTGGATTTGTTTCTCTATCGCTTCCAATCTTCTCTCTGCGCGAACATTACCGGGATCAATGCTGAGCACTTGCCGGTAGCATTCCGCTTTGCCTGAATAGTCATCCCTGAGTTGTCCCAAAAGCATCCAGGCATCGATAATTTTTGGATTATGCAGCAAGAAAGCTTCAAGAGCGCGTTCTGCTCTCCTGTAATTTCCTGCATTGATATGCTGAATGATTGGCTCCAGCTCTCTGACCATAATACTTCTCTTCTAATAAATAGATGAGTAAGGAGAGTTGTTTTGAAATATTACTTTGAATATCCCACTATCTATCAGGTTTTTATTATAACCTAAATTTACACAAAAACGAAGAATTAATATCTTCTTGTAATGTAAGCACAATGATATTTCACTTGCTCGCAGTTTTTTCTTC
>JAFGDK010000028.1 GCA_016932165.1 Anaerolineales bacterium | reverse complement strand
ATGCTTGATAATGATAGTAAGCCTGTAAAACCTGGAGAACCAGGCGAAATTGTGGCTACAGGGTTATTAAATTTCTACCAACCCTTGATTCGTTACCGTACAGGTGATATCGCTGTTTTGTCTGATGAATCATGTAATTGTGGATCCAGTATGCCAGTTATCCAGGAAATTATTGGAAGGTTGGAGGATACAATTGTTGGCCCTGATGGCCAGGAATTGGTCAGGTTTCATGGGATTTTTGTGGGATTGAATAATGTCAGGGAAGGCCAAATTGTCCAGAAAACGATTAACAAGTTCCTTGTGCGCTTGGTGGTTGAACCTGAATTTGGCGACTCCGAAAAATTAGAAATTTTCAATCGCTTTGAACAAAGACTTGGAAAGATTGATTTGGAATTTGTGTTCCTGGATCAAATAGAGCGAACCGAACGCGGAAAATTCAGGGCTGTGATTTCTGAAGTATCTGAACGTGATGATACTTCGAGAATGAAGGAAGAAAAATGATAGAGAAATTGAAGTTCTCAGATATAGATGCTGTTGTCGAAATCCATATTGAATCATTTCCCACAAGTTTTTTGACTTCTCTTGGCCGGCCTGCATTGATCAAGTTGTATGAAGCGTTTTTAACCTATGGGTATGCGTATGTGTATAAAGAGGGGGATAAGGTGCTTGGGGTGATGGCAGGTACGCTGAGCACAGTGGAAAAGTTCTACCAGCGTTTGATCTTCGAAAACATTTTATTTTTTGCGATCAGGATGCCAGGTGTATTGGTAAAAACACCCGGGTTAGTTAGAAGAATATTTTTGCGAATTAAGAGACTATTCCAAAAACCGGAGTACGATTTCCGGGAATTCGAACCAGAGTATGATTTGATCATCAAACCTGGGAATCACAATGCTTATGCTCTAATGTTGGGCGTATCACCTGAGAGCAGGGGAAAGGGTGTTGGCAAGAAATTATGGATTCATCAATTGCATGATTTGCCCGAAAGAGGAGTAGATGCCATCCTTGCCAGCGTTGACAGTACAAATGAAATTACTAATGGATTTTATGAAAAGATGGGATTCAAAATAATTGCCAGAACTAAGCGGAAAAACTTCGATCTGGAATACAGGTGGTTGGCCTATTGGAAAGGGCATTGTTCTGTCCAGGAGTCAGGGCAAGTCGTTTGGGAGTAAAATTCCCGATGTTATTCATTCGATCTACCCGATGAAATTGATCATTCTGACCCAGTACTACCCGCCTGAGACCGGGGCGCCGCAGCGGCGGCTCTCCGACCTGGCGCGGCGGCTGGCGGCCATTGGTCACCAGGTGCAGGTGCTGACCGCCAAGCCGAATTACCCGGAAGGCAAGATCTTCCCCGGGTACAAAAAAGGCCTGTTCTGCCGGGAGCGGGAGGGCGGGATCGAGGTGATCCGAGTCTGGCTGTATCCCAACCAGAGCAAATCGCTGGCCCTGCGCCTGGCCAACTACTTCTCGTTTGTGCTCTCCTCGATCTTGATCGGGACCTTCACCCTGGGGCGGGCAGATTTCCTGATCGTCGAGTCGCCCCCGCTGTTCCTGGGGATCTCCGCCCGCTTCCTGGCGGCGGTCAAGCGCGCCCGGCTGGTCTTCAATGTCTCCGACCTGTACCCCGAGACGGCCATCTCGCTGGGGATGCTCGATCAGCCCCTGCTGCAGAAGCTCCTCTACGCCCTGGAAGCCTGGTGCTATGCCGGAGCCGATTTCATCACCGGGCAGACCGAGGGGATCGTTGCCAGCATCCGGGCGCGCTTCCCGCACAAAAAGGTCCACCTGCTGACCAACGGGATTGACCTGGAATCGGTAGCCAGGAAAGGCCGCCCGGCGGCGAACGACAGGGAGGGGAAGTTCCGGGTCGGCTATGCCGGGATCATCGGCCATGCCCAGCGGCTGGACACCGTGGTACGGGCCGCGGGGCAGCTGGCCGGGCACCCCGAGATCGAGTTCAGCATCTTCGGCGACGGCCCGCTGCTGGAGGATCTGGTTGCGCTGGCTGAAGAAACAGGCGCCGCCAATCTGCATTTCCATGGGCGCAGATCGCACGAGGAGATCATGGCGGAGATGGAAAGCTGGGATGCCGGACTCGTGCCGCTGGCCAACGTGCCGCTGATGAAGGGGGCGCTGCCCTCGAAGATGTTTGAGGTCATGGGGATGGAGCTGCCGGTGATCCTGTGTGCGCCGGCGGGCGAGGCTTCAAGCCTGATCGAAACTGCACAGGCCGGGGTCTGCGTGCAGGCGGAGAATGTTGATGCCCTGGTCGAAGCTGTCCTGCACCTGGCCGCCCATCCGGATTTGGGGAAGCAATACGGTCAGAACGGCAGGGCGTATATTGAGCAGCACTTCAACCGCCAGGTGATCGCCGAGAAGTTTGTGGCGTTCATCACCTTTAGCTGAATCAGGATCAACAGAACCGCTCCCCTTTAGCACGCTTGCAGACCGCCGGCCTTTCCCCGGCGGTTTTTTTGGCGTTATAATTCAGACATATTTGGTGATATTTCACAAGGAGTCTGTCATGGATCTCGGCGGGTTTTCGGTCAGTCTGAATGTCAAGGACATTCGCGCCTCAAAGGCCTTTTATGAAAAACTGGGATTCACCCAGTACGCCGGTCAGCTGGAGCACAACTGGGTGATCATGAAAAACGGCGCTCACAACATCGGCCTCTATCAGGGGATCATCAAGGAGAATGTGCTCACCTTCAACCCGGGGTGGGACCAGGAAGCGCGCAATCTGGGCTCGTTCACCGATGTGCGCGACCTGCAGGAGCGGCTTAAATCAGCCGGGATTGTGCTGGAGCATGAGGTGGATCCCAACACCAACGGGCCGGGGCATGTCATCTTCCGGGACCCGGATGGGAATGTGATCATGCTCGATCAGCACCGCTGACTGCGGGGGATACAAGAACCCGGCTCGATAGTGATAATTTCCGGCATCCCATTTTTCCCTGGAGCGCATTCTTCTCGTTGGGGGGGTGCTATTTGTCCTTATGGCAGATATACAGCACGTGCGAATAAGGCAGAATATCGTTGATCGAGTGGCGGTAAACCGTCAGCTGGTTTGATTCCAGCAGGCCCATGAATTCATTGCTCGGCCAGTAGTGGACTTTGTCCTGTGGGGACATGATCTTATCCAGCAGCCAGGTGAAGACCATCTTGGGGTAAGGGAAGGTATCAACATCTTTGATCACCAATGTGCCACCATCCTCCAGCACGTTTACCAGACTTTGGATAAATTGGGGGACGTACTCTTTGGGCAGGTGATGGATGATGTCCAGCATGTAGATGCAGGCATACTTCTGCTTGATGTAAACATCGACTGCGTTTTGTACGTCAAAAGAGACGTTCGACAGTCCCAGGTTATCGGCAAGCTGTCTGGCAAAATGGATTCTGCGTTCATTCTTGTCAAAGCCCCAAAATGCCAGCTGATCGTTCCTGAGGGCGAAGTATGTGGAGAACAGGCCAAATCCGCAGCCGATATCCAAAACCTTGCCGCTGGGGGGGAAGTATTGTTCGATCGAGCGCAAAATTTCCTTGTCCAGAATCTTGTAGCGTCCGTAGGAATACAACTTTTCGATTGAAAAGTTCATCGCCTTCAGCACGATGCTCATTCGCGGGTCATTTCTCTTTGAGTACATACACTCTCCCCATCTCTGATTCGACCAATTGATAATATTTTTCCAGCAGTTCATCCAGACCGTCGATGAGACCAATTCTCTGTGGAGAATCCACCTGAGGGAAATTCCCAAAACCCCTGTCGGAGACAATGATCACCGAGCACTGTTGGGATGCGACTTTTTCAAGAAGTTCATTGTGGATCGTTCTCATGTATGGATCATCCTGGTCGTGGAAGAAGACCAGGTCATAGAGAAATCTCCCGCAAAGCGGGCGTTTTTGCCAGTACATAGCGGTGGATAACCCATGCCCCACATCAAAGATCATGATGGTGTCATCCTCGCTGGTCGTGGAGGTGAGCACAGCTGAATAGCGGATCGCGTTTTGGGTCTCCGAGTTTTTGTGGAAGTCTTTATTGTATTGGGGCAGGATCATGAATGTCTGCAGGGCAATTTCCATGATCAGCACCGAAATGATGAAGATCATCAAGGATTTATGATTCTTGTGATCAGCCAGGACGATCCCATAGATCTGGGCGATCACAAACGCGGCCAGGAGTGGAAAGAAATGATAGATGTGCCCCTTTTGCTGGAGGTAGATATGGAAGATGCCGAAGAGCACTCCAGAGAGCAGGATCAGACCGGTTTTGGTTTCTTTGTGATAGAAGAAGGCGGCCAGGCTTCCCAATCCGCCAAGAATCAGAGGGATATTAAGCATGAATTCTGGCCGGGTATGATAGAAAGGCGTGTAGGTATTGATGTTGGGATACAACGGGAGCGTGTATTTGAAAAATATCTCCAGAAAATCTTCCAGCCCTCCCACTGCTCCCAGCCAGACCACCACCAGTAACAGAGGAAGGCCCAACCCGATTGCGGATATAATTTTCCTTCGTGCTGATTTTTGCACCAGGATGAGGATGATCCCCAGCAATACGGTGCTTGGTTTTACCGTGGCTAAAAATCCGAGCAGAAAATTGGTTAAAAAATCAAAGATTTGAGTGTAGTCCCTGCCCCTGATCAGAATAGCTTTTTGATTTAAATCAAGATAGACTTTGGCCAGATAAACGCCCATTCCAAGCGCAATCCAGGTATCTCTCTGGAAAGCCATATTGGGGCCCTGGATGAGGATCCGGTTGCTGAAAATCAACGAGATGCCTACCAGGAGAATTTTTTTCCAGGCGGCAAGTTTGAGCGTCAGGAGCGGGGTACTAAATATTCCCAGCAGCACCAGCAGTTCTGCCAAACGATAGCCCATCGCCAGCTTCTGCCCGAATAGTTTGATCAAAAAGATATGCACCAGATAGCTGCCGGGGAGATTGAAGTCAAAAATCTCTTTATAAGGGATTTTTCCGGTGTGGATCATCCATGATGGATAAGAGAGCAGGGCGTTGTCGGAAGTCAGGGGCCAATCCAGCGAGGGGTAGAATTCTGAGATAAATACAGCGGTGAAGAATAAGGCTGAGATCAGAACGATGATCCAAAATAGTTGGCGCAAGGGGTTTTGCGTTTCAGTGGTGTGAGTCATTTTTTGCATTTAATGGCTTGTCAAAAATAATGCTGAAAGAGGATGATCATATTTTATCTTGAAATCTTAATTCGGGAACTAGGGGGAGGTTTGAGATTTGCTTGGACACTGATGGCACCTTGCACTTTCTGCTGAATAATCAGTGGTATTGAATGAAAGGGTGTGTTAATTCGCACAGATGACTGTAAAAACTAGATATAATCAAATCAACATAGTTCTTACTACCAGGAGTAGGTTGTATGGAAGAAAAAGACGAAAAGAAAGAGGACGGCAAGGTCAATATTAATATCGGGGGAAGCGCCAGCAACTCGCCGATCTTTGCAGCTGGGGGTGATTTACAGATCAATAACCAGCAGATGAACTTTGATTCGTATAATACGGCCACCAATATCGCAGATGCCTTCAATTCGATCTATGAACAGATTCAGTCACGCCCGGCAGATCCGGATATCGCGCCTGAGGAGATCGTCACCCAGGTGGAATATATCCAGCAGGAATTGGTCCAGGGCGAGGCGGCTAATGGGAATAAGGTTAAGCGCTGGCTGCATAACCTGGCCGATATGGCGCCTGATATCTTTGATGTTACCGT
>JAFGDK010000027.1 GCA_016932165.1 Anaerolineales bacterium | reverse complement strand
CTCAATCGAAAACCCTCCCCTGTTTCCAAATCTTAGGACATTTCTACTTTGCTAACAGGAGGACATTTTAACTTTGCCTTGACATACCACTTTTGTACCGGGGTTTTTTTCGCTGTAAATCGCATTTCCCATCACCCATTAGAATTAAATGGCGTCTAATAGTCTCCCATGTTAGAATTACACCTAATCGAAGATTCCGTCAAAAATCGATATTTGGAGCATTCCAATGACAGAAATGATAGAAGTGGTAATTGACAGCATTCGGGTTGGGCTGATGTCCCAGAATCGGGTGATCATCCTGAGAGAGCTTAACTCAGAACGATATCTGGCGATCTGGATCGATGCCTACATGGCGGAGCAGATCACTTTTGCCCTGCAGGAGATTGAAGTTGCTCGGCCAATGTCTCACGACCTGATGAAGCAAATACTCCATACCCTCAATGCCCGTCTCATTCGGATTGAAGTCACAGATCTAAAAAATGAGGTCTTTTATGGGAATTTGGTCGTAGAGCTGGATAATGGGCATCAAATTGAAATCGATTCTCGCCCCTCAGACGCCCTGGCCCTCGCAGTGCGCCACAATGTACCGATATTAGTGGCCGCCCATGTCATGGATGAAGCCGGGATCATCCCGGAAAAAGATATCAGCACAGAGACAGACACCCCTGATCTAGTTGAGCGAGCAGATCAAGACCCATCGCCACCAGCTGAAGACCGTTTGTCCATCTTCGAAGACTTTCTCGACAACCTTGAACTCCCGGATGAAGACGAGAACGAAGACGATTCCAAAGACTGAAACTTCCAGGTAATTCTAAATGACCGATTCCCTCCCGATTAGTTCTGAACCTATCTCTGCCCCTCAAGTTGTTCCCCACAGCCGGGAAGCGGAAGAAGCTGTCATCGGCGCAATACTGATCAATCCCGATGCTTATTACGATGTGATCGAATTCCTCCAGGCGGAAGATTTTTACCTGCATAAACATCGCTGGATTTTTGAGGCATTCAATCGGCTGCATGAGCAGCGCACTCCCGTAGACCTTCTCACCGTTACGGAGGAATTGGACCAGATGGGCTATCTTGGTGAGATCGGAGGTTCCGCCTACCTCACCGCCCTGATTGCCAATGTGCCCACAGCTCTGCACGCCACTGCCTATGGTCATCTGGTTGAAAACACTGCTTTGCGCCGCCGAATGATCGAAGCCGCCAACGATATTGTTAAAACTGCCTATAAAGATGACATCACCATTGAAACCGCGATCAACGCCGCTGAAAAAGCTGTATTTAGCGTCAGCGAACGCAGACTCAGCAGCGATCTCCAGCCTATCAAGAAAGTGCTCAGCGATTATTTTGATCGGGTTGGTGACCTGGCCAGCCGAGATGCAGAAACCTACGGCGTTCCCACCAATTTTCGAGACCTTGACAATCTCCTCGGCGGCCTCCAGCCCTCCGACTTGTTGATTATCGCAGGGCGCCCCGGTCAGGGAAAAACCTCCTTCATGCTTTCTATCGCAAAGAACGCCGCCCGGCTCGCAAATAAACACATCGCCATCTTCTCAATGGAAATGTCCAACGAGCAGTTAGTTCAGCGGTTGATCTCCCAGGAAACTGGTATTGACGCCCAGCGTTTACGGTTGGGTAAATTGCACGATGATGAATGGACTCTTTTTGCCGAAGCGGTGGATACCCTTGGCCGTACACGCATCTTTCTCGATGATACCCCCTCCATCACCCCCACACAGGTGCGCGCCAAATGCCGCCGGTTGCATCTCGAACATCGTCTTGACCTTGTGGTCATCGACTACCTTCAGCTGATGCAGGGAGATACACGCACTGAGAACCGCGTCCAGGAAGTCTCGTATATTTCCCGGAATCTAAAGACTCTTGCCAGGGAGCTTAATGTCCCTGTTCTGGCAGCGGCCCAACTTTCCCGCGCCATTGAACAGCGCGCTGATAAGCACCCTGTTCTCTCCGACCTGCGCGAATCAGGCTCGCTGGAACAAGATGCTGATATTGTCATGTTTATTTACCGGGAAGACAAAGAAAACGAAGATACCCTGATGAAAAATGTCGCCCAAATCATTGTGTCAAAACACCGCAATGGCCCTACTGGAAAAGTTTCACTGGTCTTCCGCGAACATCTGGCTCAATTTGTCGACGCTGTGACCTACAGGTTTGACCAGGAATAATCGGAGCGGTTATGGGCTCTTTCCATGGATTCACACCCACAGGCCAACCGGTGCAAATCCCACAAGATTTCTTCACCGAGATTCTCCCCAAGATCGATGATCTTCACACCTTGAAGATCATGCTGCTCGCCTTTCAATCCCGCTCCGCAGACGAAAACCAGGTCAGTTATTTTAGTCCAGAGCAAATGTGTCTTACCCACTTTACGGAGCATCCACAAGAATTTAAGACAGGCTTAGAACAGGCAATCACAAATCAATGGCTGCTCAAAACTGAAATCCCCGGCCATGGAGGCCAGCTGGTACAGATTTGCTTCCTGAATACCCCCTCGGCTGTCGCTGCCATTGAAGCAATCAACAAGGGAGAATTTCACTTCCCAGACGAACCATTTGACCAGCCCGGCGTCCCTCGTCCGGATATTTTCCGCCTCTACGAGGAGAATATCGGACCCCTAACGCCCATCATCTCCGACAGCCTCAAGGATTTAGAAAAGAATTACCCGTACGAATGGATCAACCAAGCCGTCCAGACAGCTGTAAAGAACAACGCCCGCAGCCTGAGATATATTGAAGTTGTGTTGCAAAATTGGGCGAAAGAAGGAACCAATGACCGAACCGATAGAAGACGCCGCAAAAAGACTGAAGAAGAATTTGACCCCGAAGGATACAGGGACGGAGATTTCTTCGATAATTAGAGAAGCCGGCAAGCCGGATTGCGATATCTGTGGCGGATTGGGGTATATCCGCACCGACCACCCAGTCGGTCATCCTGATTTCGGCAAACTGGAAATCTGTGCTTGCAGGCAAGCTGAAATCAGCCACCGGGATCACAACAATCTATTTGCCTACAGCCAGCTCAATCAGCTGCAAGACCTCACCTTCGAAAATTTCGAATCACGCGGGCGGATTGGTTTAGGAGAGCACCAGGCTGCCTCTCTTGAATATGCCTTCAACCAAGCCAAACAATACGCCAGTTCTCACAACGGCTGGCTGCTGCTGCGAGGCAAATATGGTTGCGGTAAAACCCATCTGGCTGCCGCCATCGCTAACTTTGCTGTCCAGATGCGCGTCAAAACTTTATTCATCACCGTACCAGACCTGTTGGATTCTTTGCGATTTTCATATAACCGCGGCTCTGAGTCCAGCTTTGAGGAACGTTTCGAGGAAATCCGCCGCTGCCCATTTCTAATTTTAGATGATTTTGGAACTCAAAATGCCACCCAATGGGCCCAGGAGAAACTTTTCCAGATCATCAACTACCGCTACATCAATAAACTCCCCATGGTCATTACCACCAACCTCGAAATGGATCAGATAGAAGGGCGGATTCGATCCCGCCTGGAAGACCCAGCCCTCGTTACCCGGGTTCATATCCAGGCCCCTGATTATCGCCGCCCAATGGAAGCTGTTGGCTACCACGAACTCTCTACCCTCTCTTTGCACGGTAACCAAACTTTTAAAACTTTCAGCCTCCGCAAGAGCGAAAATATTCCCTCTGAAAGCCTGAAAATGCTTGAAACCGTAGCTGAGGCTGCAAAGCAGTATGCCGCTAATCCTAAAGGCTGGTTTGTGATATTCGGTTCTTATGGCAGCGGTAAAACCCACTTGGCAGCCGCAATTGCCAACTACCAGCTAAACATTGGCGCTCCCCCGTTATTCATTGTTGTCCCAGACCTATTGGATCATCTTAGAGCCACCTTCAGCCCTGACTCTGGTACCACCCTTGACCGGCGTTTCGACGAGATTAAATCTTCCTCTTTGCTTGTTCTTGATGATCTAGGGACCCAGAACATGACCCCTTGGGTAAGGGAAAAACTTTACCAGCTATTTAATTACCGCTATACTGCCCAGTTGCCCACTGTGATCACCACATCAGATAACCCGGAGGATATGGACCCCAGGATTAAGAGTCGAATTGAAGATAAAAGGCTATGTAAAAATTACTATATCAAAATCCCACCCTTCACTGGCAAAAAAACATAATTTATTCAACACCACCACAAACATTCCTTATCTAATGCAGGGTAATAGACTCAAAGAGTCTGAACCCTCAAAAAATTTACCGCACAAGCTGGATTTGACATTTCACCCACTTTGTGCCACAATAATCACGCACCCCGCCTCGGTGCCAACTTCGCCATTCCACTGGAAAGGAGGTGTTGCCCATGAAAATAGGCTGTAGTAGTAAACCTGGCGCTGTGGCAACCCTCCTTATTTCCGGATAAGAGCTGCCACAGCGCCAAAACTGATAAGCCACCTGACTAGGTGGCTTATCGCTTTTGATCTTCCCACACGGGAAAACATGGTTTTTTCCATATCCCAGAGCGTTCGAAATGGATTAGAATAATGCAAATGAAAGCGATACTAAATCAGGTTGAAGCCTCCATCCAATCTATGGTTGAGGGAAATATCATCCACATCCTCGGTTCGGTGGATGCCGAAAGGGAGTTGATCCGCCAATTTATCTCCGAGATGGAATCAGCCACCTATCTGGATACCGACCACAATCCGGTTGCACCAAATTACTTTTCTCTCAATGTCCCCCACACCGTATTCGCAGAGATTCGTTCAAATCAAAACCTCCTGGATAAGTTAGCCGTCCAGATCATGGATGCTGGAAGCAAAGCCGGTTTGAAATTTTTAGGGCAGGTGAATATTGCCGTATTTCCACATCGGGAACTCTCCCCAGGAGATTTTATCGTCAAAGCCATTGTCCGGGATATCCAGGTAGGTGAAACAGTTCCAACGATCCCATCCTCACCGCCTGGTAGCACCTTTTTACCTGCCCCCAAGGCATTCTTCATTGTCGGGGGCACCAAGATCTTCACCATCGAAGAGGATATCATCAATATTGGGCGTCAGATGGATAACGATCTGGTCATCAATCAGCCGCGTATTTCTCGCAAACATGCCCAGGTTCGACAAGTCAAAGGCCGGCACATGATATTTGATCTTGATTCTTCCGGAGGCACCTTCGTTAACAATCAACGCATTAAACAAATACAGCTTCATCCTGGTGACGTGATCTCGCTGGCGGGTATTCCGCTCGTATATGGTCATGATTCCATCTCTTCCATCGCAGATACCGAAGAATATCACCCCCCAACCAAAGACAACTTCACCGCCACCAGTACCTCTGCCACCCACCTCACACAGGATGATACCGATTCCCAAAATCTGACACCTGTCTAATCCCATGACCGATTTACCCGGAATAATTCTGCTTGGACTGCGGTTCGGGCTGGCAATCTGCCTTTACCTGTTTCTTTTTTGGGCACTCCGAATTCTCTGGCGCGACCTGAAGGCCTCCATACCAAAAGATAGTTCTTCTCCCCCTCCCCTGGTGCTCAACTTCTCAGGCGAATCCGAGACAGAGAAAAAGGTGATCTTAACTGCTGCCGAAAATTTGCTCGGACGAGCTCCTGAGTGTAATTTGCACCTGCTAAATTCTACTGTATCTACAACTCACGCACGCATCTATTTTTCTCAAACTCAATGGTGGCTCGAAGATCTTAATTCTTCAAACGGAACCTTCCTCAATGGTATCAAAATTGACCAACCAGTTGTCCTTGCCAGCCAAGACCAGCTCAGTTTAGGAAGCCTTGAGGCAGTCATTGAAATTCACAGTTTAAATGATTAAGGAACAATTATGAATCAAAAACCACAAATCAATCTCGGCGTGATCGGAGGATCAGGTCTCTATAAAATGGAACAGCTTGATAACATCCAGCGCATAGAGATCAATACCCCCTTCGGCCAGCCCAGCTCCCCAATAATGGTTGGAACCCTCGACGGCTTCCCCATCGGCTTTATTGCCCGTCATGGGCTTAATCATCAGATCACGCCCACCGAGGTGAATTATCGCGCCAACCTGTACGCCTTAAAAGCCATCGGAGCTGAAAAAGTTTTAGGGATAAGCGCATGCGGTTCTTTGCGGGAAGATTTTACTCCCGGTCTGCTTGTGGTTCCCGACCAGCTGGTGGATTTTACAAAAAAACGAAAGAACAGCTATTTTGAAGATGGGCTGGTGGTTCATATTAGTGTCGCTGAACCATTTTGCTATGATTTTTCCAGCCAAGTATACGATGCTGCCACTGTCGCTGGTGCGCCAATCAAACGCGGTGGTTCCGCTATCACCATTGAAGGACCTCGCTTCTCCACCAAAGCTGAATCGCAGCTGTTTCGCAGTTGGGGTATCGATCTGATTGGGATGACCACTTCGCCTGAAGCCTTCCTGGCAAGAGAAGCTGAACTTTGTTATACCACTCTCTTCCATGTCACTGACTTCGATGTTTGGCACCAAACAGAAGAACCAGTCAGCGTCGAGCAAGTTTTGAAGATCATCCAGCAAAATACAGCCAATGCTCAGACGGTCGTTCGACAACTGGTACAGGACTTTCGTCATACCCGGCAGTGCCAATGCGCTTTTGCCCTTGAGTCCTCCTTTATCACCTCGCCGAAAAACCTTTCTCAGGAAAACAAAGACAAATATGCCCTGCTCATCGACCACTACCTGGATAGCTAAGGTCAACTGATCGTGGCAATTCGCCTCCAGAAATTCCTCCAATCAAACCCAGGCCGGTTGGCATTATTTTCTTCCGGGTTCATCTTATTATTTGCCGCTTCGCTTACCCTGGCACCGGCCGTTCAGGCTCGCTCGTGGCAGGTCGATCTTCGCTGGTCGCACTGGCCAGTTACGCTCGGATGGTTCTTGGTCGCTGGCGGATTTCTGTACTTTCTCAAAAAATTCAGAACAATCACCGATCCTATTCTCATCCCGATAACCTTACTCCTCGCTGGTTGGGGGCTTCACACCATAGCACGCATCTCGCCCCGCATGGGGTATAAACAAACATTGTGGTTGATTCTTGCCTCGGTAGCATTATTCACCGCTATCCCTTTTACAGCCAAAATGCTTGCGTTACTCAGAAAATACAAATATCTCTGGCTGGCAGGCGGTATTGTTCTGACTGCCCTGACTCTGATATTTGGCACCAACCCTAATGGGTATGGTCCGCGCCTCTGGTTTGGCTGCTGTGGGGTTTACTTTCAACCATCCGAACCGTTAAAAATCTTGCTCATCCTCTATCTCTCGGCTTATTTCGCTGATAGGCAGCCATTTTCCACCCGGTTACTGCCTTTATTGCTCCCAACACTGCTCATCACAGGCCTTGCCTGCCTGATCCTCATTATCCAGCGCGACCTAGGCACCGCTTCAATTCTCCTCATTATCTATGCCGGGATGATCTATACCGCCACGGGTAAAAAACGCCTCCTCATTCTCAGTCTTTTGGGAATCCTACTCGCTGCCCTGTTGGGGTACTACTTCTTTGATGTCGTCCAGGTGCGCTTTGAGGCCTGGCTCAATCCCTGGCTGGATCCATCCGGGGACTCTTATCAAATTGTACAATCCCTGATTGCCATCGCTGCCGGTGGTATGACCGGCCGTGGTCCCGGATTGGGTTACCCCAACCTTGTGCCAATTTCCTTCTCCGATTTTATTTTCTCCGCTATCGCCGAGGAATTTGGTCTCCCCGGAACAGTCGGGCTGATCTTGGCATTGATGATCCTCAGCTTCCGCGGCTTGAATGTTGGACTCCGGGCACCTGACAAACATATGCGTTATATCGCGGTGGGTATCTCGATCTACCTTGGAGCCCAAAGCATCCTTATCATTGGTGGGAACATCAGACTCATGCCCCTTACTGGAGTAACACTGCCCTTTCTTTCTTACGGTGGATCGTCTTTGTTGACCTCTATGTTTGCCCTATTCCTTTTGATTGCGATCCAAAATGCACCAATTGGTGAACAAACTATCTACCCAGCAACACCAATTATCAACCTTGCTGCAATTCTGACAGCTGGCTTTGTAAGCCTCGCAATCTTAAACAGCTGGTGGTCTTTGTGGCGCGGGCCAGACCTCCTCACCAGAATTGATAATGCCCGGCGAATGACCTCGGATACAGCTGTCCATCGCGGCTCTATCCTCGACCGCAATCAGTTACTACTTAGCCATTCCACAGGGATATCTGGCACCTATTCCAGGCAATATCCAAATCCGGATATTGCTCACCCTGTTGGCTACACGCACCCATTTTATGGACAGGCTGGCGCAGAACTCAGCCTGGACCCCATATTGCGAGGTCTGGAAAACCAGCACCCCTGGACGATTTGGATCAACCATTTGATTTATGGCCAATCCCCTCCCGGACTGGATGCCCAGGTCAGCCTCGACAGCACAATGCAAACACTGGCTGCAGACCTGATGGGAGACCAGGTTGGGGCAGCTGTGCTCCTCAACGCACAAACCGGAGAAATCCTGGTTTTATACTCCTCTCCCACCTTTAACCCCGCTCAACTGGATACCACCTGGGAACAACTTTTAGCCGATCCCGATGCGCCTTTGCTCAACCGGGCCACCCAGGGGCTTTACCCCCCGGGTCCGTCCTTGGCTCCCTTCCTGATCACGGAGACCAATTCATACGGCCAATTACCGCCAACCCTGGATAAATTCAGCATACAGGTGGAAGGAATGCTGCTCGATTGCACAGCAGCACCCAGCCAATCGCCCACCTGGGAAGAAATAACCAAATCTGGCTGTCCTTTACCCCTGTCTGCGCTTGGGTTAGAACTTGGCGAGACCGGATTGACTGACCTTTTCTCAAACCTGGGTTTCTATCAGCCACCAAATATCCGCTTGGAAACATCCCCACCGTATATACCGGAAGGCATATCGACACCGGGTGTCACCGCTTACGGGCAGGCAGATATCCTTATCACACCCCTCCAGATGGCTGTGGCAGCCTCTACCCTCACCAACCACGGCATTCGGACAACGCCAAAATTCCTTCTCAAGGCACAATTGCCTGATTCGGGGTGGATTGAAAACCCAGCGGATCAGGAAGAAATCCGCGTTTTTTTACCGACCCTGGCAGAAAGGACTATCACCCAATTAGCCCATCAATCTCTACCCTTCTGGGAAGCCGCCGCGTATGCCATCACTGGCACCGGCGCTGACCTGACTTGGTATCTTGCCGGGTCCATCCCTACCCGCACTGTCATTGATGAGGATTACAGTGTGGTTGTGCTGCTGGAAACAAAAAATGCCGAACTTGCTGAAAAGATCGGCCGCCAGTTATTGATCAGAGTCCTTTATCCTTAGGTGATTGAAGATCCTGCCAGGCCACATCACTACCCCATACCAAAGAAAAAACAGGGCCTCCCGGCCCTGTTTTTATCTCTCAAATTTTGGCTATTTAGCCCTTCACAATCCGGATAAAGCGCCTTTTACCAACTTGTAAAACACCCTCCCTAGGAAATTCCGCCAACGGATCTGCCAGAGCCTCGCCATCCAACCGGACCCCCCCTTGATTGATCATTCGTCGGCCTTCGCCACGGGATGGAACCAGGCCGCTATCAACCAGCACATCCAGCACACTCTTCCCCCCCTCCAAAGAGAATTCGTCCATCTCGCCTGGAACATCTCCCTTCTGGAAAACACTCACAAACGACTGTCTTGCTTCTTCTGCCTCTGCCGCCCCATAAAAGATTTCTGTGATTTCCTGTGCCAAAGCCATCTTGGCATCCCTCGGGTGTGTGCTGCCATCCGCTACCCCACCAAGAAATTTCTCAACCTCATCGGGCAGCCAGCGGGTTGCCAGTCGGGCATAGTCGGCCATCGCCTTATCCGGGATACTCATCACCTTGCCAAACATATCCTTGGCATCAGAATTAATCGGGATATGGTTCCCAAGCGATTTGCTCATCCGGATTTCACCGTCAGTTCCCGGCAAGATGCCGCAAATCACGCCAATATTCGGTTTGCTGCCCAGGGCGGCCATCAGTTTGCGCCCTGCTGTAATGATGTTAAACAGCTGGTCAGAACCGCCTACCTGCACATCCGCTTTCATCGTAAACGCATCGTAGGCCTGCATGATTGCATAGAAGGTCTCATGCAGGTATACCGGGTCACCTTTATCCCAGCGTTTCTTAAAATTATCCCGGTTGATAAACTGCTGAACGGTAAAATTGGATGCCAAGTGGATCAACTCCGCAAAAGTGATCTTTGAAAGCCAATCGGCATTGTACAACACCTCGGTTTTTTCTTTATCCAACACTCTGAATGCCTGTTCTGCGTAGGTTTCTGCATTCGCCAACACCTGCGCTTCGGTTAAGCGCGGGCGCAGCTTATCCTTATCAGAAGGATCCCCAACCAATGAGGTGTAATTGCCGATCAGGAAGATCACATGATGGCCAAAATCCTGAAACTGGCGCAGCTTTCGCATTGTAATCGTGTGCCCCAAATGAAGGTCGGTTGAGGTTGGATCATACCCACAGTAAACTCTAAGAGGTCTGCCCTCCTCGGCGGCCTCTTTCAATCGCTGATGCAGTTCGTCCGCCATGGCTTGTTTCAACACTTCATCGCCGTATTCTGTTCCCTGCATCAACAGGTCAACCTGTGCTTTTGTGTCCATCACTTCCTCCCGATTATTGTCTACACGCAAAACGCACCCTCAGGTGAGGGTGCGCGGTTTTTCTCACCTGTAACGGCTGAATCCTAAAAATAGCTCCGGTAGGAGAATTGTGGTCTTTCCATTTGTTTGCTCCGTCACAACCAACTTCAATTGTATCATTAACTTCTCCCATACATGCGATCATCCTGTTCTTAAATTATTCGCCTTGGTAACAAATTCTTTACATCCAAAGGAGTTGACAGAATCACATGTCTTGCCTATCATTAGCGGGTAGCAACGATTGATCAATCTAGATGGAGCATTTTGAGTAGTAAATCTTCGCTGTTATCGGCCCCCGTTTTGGTACTCAATGCAAACTATGAGCCGCTCAATGTTTGCACAACCAAACGCGCACTCGTCCTTATCTTCTCTGATAAAGCCAGTCTGATCAAAAATGGTCGCGGCTATATCAAAACGGTTTCCTCTGCCTATCCAGCCCCATCAATCATCCGCCTGGACGAGATGATTAAACGTCCCCGGCCTGCAGTAAAATTGTCAAAATCAGAGGTTTTCCGCCGAGATGATTTCACCTGCCAATACTGTGGAAAACGCGCCGCCAAATTAACTATCGATCATGTGATTCCCCGCCATCTGGGTGGAGCACATTCCTGGGAGAATCTGGTCGCTGCCTGCCCGGCTTGCAATCACAAAAAGGGCGGGAAAACACCCACCCAGGCGCAAATGAACTTGATCAACAATCCCTATCGACCCAATTCCTCTGCAGAATACCGCTTCGGACGCTATCTTAGAATGCATCAGGATTGGCTTCCCTTTGTCAAGGGTTGGTAATATCCCTCTCCATTATTCAAGGAACATCACCAGGTGCAGGCCTGAAAACCTAAACTAAACAAATCTGTTGAAAATCAACTGCCAATACAACTTTGCCCCTGTAAACTTCAGTTGCATCTGACACCAGTTTCCCCCCATCAAAATCGCCAACCGGATAATGAACCAGGTATAACACCTCTGCCCCTGATCTTGCCGCCGCTTCACCTGCCTGTCTGGCGGACGAATGGCCTTCCGATAACCCACCGGCCTCATGCACTAGAATATCTGCGCCATTTGCCAGCCTATCCAGCGCCGGTGTTGGCGCAGTATCACCTGAAAACACTAAAGTTTTATCCTTGGTTTCAATCCGCAGACCAATAGCTGGAATAAAGTGTTTTACTGGCGAGGAATAGATCCGGAACTCCTCGCAATCAATACATTTACCCATTTCTTCCCCAACAACAGTAACAAAATCTACCTGAAATCTGCGCCATTTTTCCCAATCATAGTCATAAAGATTCCGCTGGATCCGTTCCAGACAATGGGAATTGGCATACAGGTTCAAGGACTCTCGCCGCCCCTGCAAGCCTAAAGCCATCAACAATAATGGAATCCCGCTGGCGTGGTCTGGATGGAAATGAGTGACCACAATGTCAGTTAACCGGTTTGGATCCAGTCCTGCCTGCAGCAGCCTTCTGTACGGGTTACCCGGTCCATCCACCAACACCATGCGGGTGTTCCCAACCAGCACCATATGAGTGTTCTCGTGGTCTTCATCAGGGATATTCGTTGCTGTACCAAGTATGATCAATTCCGCCATCGAACCATGCTCCCCTAAAAGCTGAACAGCCAGACCGCCAGCCGGGGTGTCACCAGCGCCTCAAATGTCGCCGCAATCAGCATTAAAGGAAGCACTAATCCTATCATGATCTTGGCCCACACACCCAAAGACCGCACCAAACCATCTAATATCGATTCGCCTTTATTCGGTGTCACCAGGCTAACCCCCACATGCAGGACCGCGCCGCCAAGCAGGATGATAGCCGGAATTTCAAACAACCCATGTGGGATCACCAGACCCAACAGGAATTTCCAGGCAGGCACGCCCGCTGCCATCATCGGCTGCATCAAATACGAAATAATCGCCATTGGTAGTAATAAGATCAACACACCCAATACACCAAATGTCAGAATCCCGGCTGCTGACCCTAACATCATCGCCCGCAGATTATGAAACCAAAGCATAGTAATCGTTTCACCCGATACCAGCGCCAGCAGTTGTTGTTCCTGCCCAAACCCAAAGCGCCCGTCCTCAAGCTGAACCCATTCAACCGGAACCTCAAAAATGCCTGCCAGGATAATTCCCAATATCCACGCGCCGATGAACAGACCAGACATCACCAGGATCGAACGAGAAATTTGTTTCACCGCGCTGGCAAGCTCCTTACGGTACCAATCTCCAATCGTTTGTGCCCCGCCCTTGAAAGATTCCCAAAACAATCCAGCCAGCCAGCGTAGGTTCAAGGAATCAAATTCCTGGCTCAACAATTCCTCTCGGTTAAAATGGCTCACCCCCAGCCGGGTGAATAAAATCGATAAAACAACCAAGCCCAACACGATCCACCACAGATCCAGGTAATCTCCCCAAAACATTGTGACAGCTTCCCACTGTATCAGGAACGCCATTGGAACCACAATAAAGGACGAAAGCAGGTTTGCAGACCTGACTGTGGTAGAAAACACTGAGATCACCACTGCCGCGCTGACCATCACGAAGGCTTGTGAGATTGTTAGGCACACAGCCAGTAATAACAGGGGCACATCCATCACAATTCCAAAGGTATCTACCACCATCAACATATACACGGTCATCCCAATGAATGCCCCCAATAGGGGCGGCGCCATGACAGCTGCCAGTTTCCATAAATACAACTCCCAGTCCTCAAGCGGGCTGGTGAGAAGCGGCTCTATGCTCCGTCTCTCCTTTTCTCCCACAAAACTTTCAGAGGCGATCACCAGCGAGATTGTCACCGGGAAAAAGCCAACCACCAGCATAAAAAATGGGATCAGGTGCTCTGCAATGATATTGGCATCATAGCCGCGCACAAAATCCACCACCTCGCCTGAGACATACCCCACCAGAAACGGGAATACCCCCGTCAGAAAAATAATTGGGGATGTGATCCGCCAGTCCCGGAATTGATCCTTCACCTCACGCATCGCAATCGCAAATACCAGCCGGAATTTACTCATCCCGCCCTCCATGGTTGGCAACAGCCTCCAGGTATACTTCCTCCAGACTTTGCCTTACCTCCTGTACCCGAAGGATATCTAGCCCCGCATCCATCATGTACCTTACCATAGCCGGATTGACACTCACAGGGTCATCGCACACATAGGTCACCTTATTCTCATTCAGGGCAAAATCTCTAAACCCGGGAAAATCAGGCGGCAAGATTCCATTTGCGTTGCCGATAAACTGGATTTCAAATTTTGGTGATCCTAACAACTTCTCCCTCAGCGTTGTAGAAGTTCCATTTTCAATAATTATCCCCTCCCTGATGATCGCAATCCGGTCAGCCAGTTCTTCCGCTTCTGCCAGGTTATGTGTACAGATCAACACCGTACGCTCCTCTGAGCGCAAATCTCTGATCATATTGCGCACCAAACGCGCACTTTCCGGATCCATCGCCGAGGTTGGCTCGTCCAGCAGGAGAACTTTTGGGTCATGAAGCATCGCCCGGGCAAGAGCAAGTTTTTGGCGCATCCCCTTGGAATATTCCCCTACCCGCCGCTGAGAAAACCGGACTAGAGCAAATTTTTCCAGAATGGCAGCAATCCGTTTCGTCAGCCTATCCTGATCCATTCCATAGAGCTGCCCAAAGAACGCCAGATACTCTTCCGCCTTCATTCTATGGTACAACCCATGACTTTCAGTCAGCACACCCACCGAGGATCGCACCGCTTTGGGATCAGACTCCACATCAAACCCCGCAACGTACGCCTTACCAGAGGTGGGCTTCAGCACAGAGGTCAGCATCCGCACCGTGGTTGTCTTACCCGCGCCATTCGGCCCCAGCAAGGCCAGCACTTCCCCCTCGCCTACATCAAGATTGATTGTATCTACTGCTACAAAATCTTCAAATTTCTTAACGAGATCTTCAACGCGGATCATAGCAAATCAACTTTCAGCAGTTAATTCTTCTTCATTCAAGGTTTTTCGATTGCCGGACCTGTGCCGCAAGAATAGTGCTGTTCCAGAGATCACCATCACAGCCAGCATTACCGTCTGGTTGGCATTCACCCCGCCCACCTCTGAAGCATCCAGACGCAAAAAATCCAGCAAAAAACGAACCAGCGGATAAGAGATCAAATAAATCAGGAAAAGATCACCTGCTTTGAGTCTATCCGACTTCCGTCTCGCCAGCCACAATAGCGCAAACACTGAAGCAAGATTCCAAATCGATTCATAGAGGAAGATTGGATGAAAATGGGATTCTGCTGCAAACTCAGGCAGCCGATAGGCCGGTTCGATAAAAATCCCCCAGGGAAGATTGGTCGGTGCCCCATACAACTCCTGGTTAAAAAAATTGCCCCAGCGGCCAATTGCCTGTCCCAGCGGAACTGCCGGCGCTAACACATCCAGCCAGGTCGCAAAATGCTCGCCTCTCTCCCTGGCTACAATAAAAAAGGCCAGCAAGCCGCCAATCACTGCACCTGGAATACCAAGACCCCCTGCCCGTATGTTGACTGCATCCAAGGGATGAGTCAAATAAAACCGGGTGGTAATGCCCTGTGCCACCATTGATGGCGGCGGGGTAAAGATGTGCCACAACCTCGCCCCCACTATTCCTGCAAACAATACCCAGGGAACAGCATCATACAAGAAGTTTTCATCCAAGCCTTTCCGCCGTGCCTCCTTGGCAGCCAAAACGATTGCCAGAATTGCACCAATTGAGATGAGAATCCCATAATAAAAAATCTTAAAATCATTAATGCTCAAATAATTAGAGGAAAACTCGATCATGCTTCATCTTCCTTCATGGCCTGCTGCCATACATGCAGGATGCGTTGAAAAGCAGTGACATTCGCCAACACAGCGACTATTCCCACACCAAGCAATGGTAAATTAAGGATCAAAGCAGGCATAATCACGATCATGCGCTCAACTCGCGTCAAAATGCCGACTTTTGCCCCCATACCTAATCCTTCTGCCCTGGCTCGGGTATAAGAAACCAGCACAGAGCCGCAGGCAGCCAAAAATGAGAGCAAAACCCCAAGCTGGTTCCCGCTACCTAAAAAATACCAGCCGATACCCGTATATATTGCCAGCTCGCTGTAACGATCGCACACCGAATCCAGGAACGCCCCAAACAGACTTGTCTCCCCAGCTGCTCTGGCCACTGCGCCATCGAGAGCATCCAGCGCTCCCATCGCGCCAATTACAAGCCCGCCTGCCAGCAGCTTCCCCTGTGACACCAAAACTGCCCCGGCAGCAGTCCCGGCGAACCCGATTGCAGTGATCAGGTTCGCATTGATCCCCCAACCAACTAATCTCGCGCCAATCTGGTTCAATGGCTGGTTGAAAAACTTTCGTAAAAATCCGGTAAATGTTTGGGTTTCTTTTTCTTTGCCTTCTTCTTTAATCAATTTCTAGTCCTCGTCCCAATAGTTTTCTGGTTCCTCATCGCGGTCAATCAATACATCCCGCTCGCGACCCCCGCCGCGGGAAGGGCCAACCACGCCCAGGTCTTCCAGTTCATCCATCAAACGCGCCGCCCGCGGATAACCCACCTTCAGCCTTCTCTGCAGCATGGATGTGCTTGCATTCCCCGTTGCCCTGATAATCTCAATCGCCTGTTCCACCAGATCGTCTTTATCCGCCAGCACCGCCTCAGACTCCATTAATCCATCCCAGGGTGAATCCAGTTCTTCCTCCCTCCAATTTTGCTGCCAGAAGCTGATCAGCCGTTCCAGTTCCTTATCCGATATATGCACACCCTGGGCACGGATCGGGGTGCCTTCCTCCGGACTGAGGAAAAGCATGTCGCCCCGCCCCAACAGGTTCTCCGCCCCAGTTGAATCCAGGATCACGCGAGAATCCACACCAGACGCCACCGCAAAGGAAATCCGTGCCGGGAAGTTCGCTTTGATCAGCCCGGTAACCACATCTGTGCTCGGCCGCTGGGTTGCAATCACCAGGTGAATTCCGACCGCACGCGCCATCTGGGCCAGCCGCACAATCGTAGACTCCGTCTGTTCAGCAGCCGACATCATCAAGTCTGCCAACTCATCCACCAGCACCACTATCCGCGGCAGCGGCTCAAACTCCTTCCGTCGCAGCGCTTTCCGGTTAAAACTCTCGATATCCCTGGCCTTGAGCTCTTCCAGCAGCTTATAGCGTTCCTGCATCTCAACCACCACCCAGTGCAATACCGCACTGATCCGCTCCAGGTCAGTCTCTACCTTGCCGATTAGATGCGGGAGGCCGTTAAAGCGCACGAGTTCAACCATCTTGGGATCAATCATCACCAGGCGCAGTTCTTCAGGAGAATTATTCATTGCTAGGCAAGTGGTCAGCGCGGCAATACAAACCGACTTACCAGACCCAGTTGTGCCGGCAATCAAAAGGTGCGGCATCCTGGTTAGATCTGCCACCACTGGCGCGCCGGATACATCCCTGCCAATGGCCAGCGCCAGCGGGGAATCCATCTTGTAAAACGCGTCGGTTTCCAACACCGACCGCAGCCCCACCGTTACTGATTTCTCGTTAGGCACCTCTACACCCACATACGGGCGCCCTGGCACCGGAGCCTGAATTCGCAGACGTTCAACCGAGAGGGCTAACGCCAAATCTTTGCGCAGCGACAATATCTGCGCTACCCGAACCTTCTGCCGTTGCTCATCCGTCTTGTCACTGTCCGTGTGTTTTTCGAGGAAACCGGGTTCTAGGGCAAACTGTGTAATCGTCGGTCCGACTTGGAAACCAATCACTTTAGCCGGGATGCCAAACTCAGCCAGGGTTTTTTCAATTAATCCCGCAGTCTGGTTAATATGCCGCTCACTGGGTTTGAAATTAGAACCACTCTCCAGTAGTTCATATGGCGGTAGATACGGATCCCGCTCCTTGAAACTCACAGGTTCTGCAGCGTCATCCTCCTCAATTTTAAATGATTTCCGGAACTCATGCGGGATATGAACTTTTTTCTGCGTACCGCGAGAGGTTTTCGGTTTCAATTGGTCTAAATCTCCACTCGAACCGACCACAACAGAAGGAGATGAGTCATACTGCTCAATGGAAACCTGTTGCCCACTTTCAATCAACGATTCAAGTTTTTGAATCGCCACTCCCAAAAGCTGGAAACCAAACAATATCCCCAACACAGTGACCAGAAAAAGAAACACAACCTTCAACCCTGTCGCCAGACCATCTGGCAAGGGATTTAATAACAAACCAATCAACTCCGAAATACCCCAGCCAACCACGCCGCCATCTTGCCCGGCTTCTGCCCGTTCAATAGAATTCCCGCCAAAAATCGAAAGCAATGCCAAAGCAGCAAAAGCGCTCACCTCCAACCAGATTACCTTTCCCCAATCCTCGGCCGAAAATGGAGATTTTCCTCTCTGGATCAACAACAAACCCGCCGCCCCTGCCGCTGCCACCACCAGAATGCTGCCCCAGCCAAACCAACGCCGCAGGAAATTTGCCCAGGGTGTGATCCAAACCCCGCTGGTTAAGCCGATTAAACCAAGCAGGGTTAGCAAAGCAAGTAAGATCAACACAATGCTCAAAGCGTCCCTGCCGTAGCGGCGGAATTTGAGCATAAAATCCACAATTCTCGCCAGCCAGTTATCCTCCGGGGGAGGAATGAATCCCGGGAACAATCGCTGACCTGTCTTTTTTGATTGAGTACTGCCTTTTTGGTTGGTCATCCTCACCTTTTTTACGTCTCAACAAGCCGCAGACTCATCCGCTGCCTGTCTGAATCCACCACCAATACCTCGACATTCACTTCCTGCCCCTCATTGACCACATCTTCTGGTCTTAAGTTTCCAGAGCCCATCTCGGAGATATGAATCAGTCCTTCAAGGCCGTCATCCAGGCGGGCAAATGCCCCAAATTTAACCACATCAGTTATCACGCCATGCACACACGTCCCAACTGGGTATCTGCTCTTTATCTCTTTCCAAGGATTTGATTTCAGACGCTTTACACTCAAGGATACCCGGCATTGATCCCGGTTAACACTTAGGACCAGCACCTCGATGTTCTCATTGATTGTTGCATGGTCGCTTGGGTGGATCACCCGCCCCCACGAAAGTTCGGAAATATGGATCAATCCCTCAACCCCACCCAGGTCAACAAAAACCCCAAAATCAGTCAGGTTGGTTACTCTTCCCATTACCCTCGCACCTTCTGCGAGCATCTCCATCAGTTTCTGCCTCTGGCCCGGTTCTGATTGTGCTGCTCTTTCCGAGAGCACCACCCGTCCCCGGCGTTGATCACATTCGATCACTTTTAGAAACATACGGCAGCCCACCAACTTCCTCAACCGCTCAATCCTCTCCTCCTCATCCTCCAGCGATAACACCTCATCCAAATGGGATATCGGTACAAATCCCTGGAATTCATCCGTACAGACCAGTAAACCGCCCTTATTGAAATCCACCACCGTGCAGGTCACTACTGTTTCGTCCCGGTAAAGCCCCTCGATCAATTCCCAGTTTATATCCTCAGATTGATCAGTTTCTGCGATGATTTCCGCACGTGTATCCGCTAACGTTTGATTGCGGTCTTCTGCTCTAGGGTCACCTTGATCCTCTTCCATCACAGCAGCCCACCAACCCTCGCCAATATCAGACTCCCCAGTATTTTCGTAAAGAATTTTCTCCTCTTTCATCCTCGATCTCCAATAATTATGATTCGCGCGCCTTTGTTTCCATCTCGATAATTGAATTTGCCACCGTCTCGATTGCCACCCGTTGTTTCCGGTAGAGGTCAGCCTCAGAAACCGCCAGCCGCCGGGCGACCTCCCTCACCTTGCGCCCCTGTAAAAACTTCATATCCAGAATGTTATACAACGTCCACTCTGGTGTAAATTTACGCTCTCCCGCTGGTTTCATTTGATCCATTGCATCCCGCAATATCGCCCGCAGCGCATTCGCAGCCACACCCTCATTCTCTTCGACAGAATCCTGAACGATCTGAAGATCAATCAACGGACTTTCTGTAAGCTTGGGTCCGCCCCAGTAATGGCTCAAGGCGTCTTTGACCCACACCGAGAAATCCTGCGGCGGCTCAAACTCAGGAATTTCTTTCAATGCCTCGCTCTGGTCAAACCTGATCGAGGCTCGCAATCGTTGCAATAGATCAACCTTCGGGCTGAGTTCCTCCAGCGACATCAACACCTGGCGCTGCAAACGGCGGTCTTCCAGCGCAAGCTCAGCCCTCAGAATCAGCATATTCAATCCTACTGAAGACAGCTCATCCAGCGCTACATCTTCATTCCGAAGCACGCCGATCATCCCGATCATCTCATCGCCCTTTTCTGTCTCAAGCGGTATCAACCAAAAATCACCCCAGAGAAAAAATCGCCCGGTTTCAAGTTCCAATATCTCTTGGGTCACTTCTATTGTCATATCCCCCAGTTCATACTGGTCAAGATCACCTGTAGACACCACAATATCCCAACCCCCATTATCCATTGCAGCTACAAACCCGGTTGACACCTGGAACTGGTCACAAACACCGGCAAGAATCGCTTCCAGAAATTGCTTTAAATCTCCCGAGCTGATCAGACGTTCCGAAAGCCGCTGCAATAAATAATAATGGTCGCCATCACCTGTGTTCAGCAGCCAGCGCTCAATATAGGGAAAGAACACAGTGATGCTGTGTTCCGCCAGCAGGATTGATACCACAGATATGATCGGGATAGCTACCTGATAAGGTGTATTGAAATATTCTACCGTTTTCTCGGTTACGGTAATTAAAAATAACATCACGAACACAGCAATCGGCCCGCGCAGCACCCACTTTAACAACCGGCTTCGCACAATTCGATCCGGCCATGGCACCCCAAAGAATGCCACCGCATACGCCAACAAAAGTAGGCATAGAAAAACCCCGATATTCCCAAAAATCACCAAAAAAATAAATAAGGTTGAAAACCGTTGTGCAAATGCAGAGCCTAAAAGCATATATGGGTACGCACCGACCAACAGGAACACCGCTCCAACTAACAAATAGGTGATCCTTCTCCGGCTGGCTCTCAGCTTTGTGCGGGAATATGCCCGCCAGATCCCAACTGTGGAAAGAACAGCAGAAATTAAATAGTAAAGCGTGAACCCCAAAGAAAATATTGTATTGGTTGGATAGGGGTTATCTACTGAGCCAGGTCCTAAAAAAATACCGGCAGCCAGAAGAACGACACAAACCATCGAAATCCCGTACGACATCGACAGCACAAATCTTCTACGCCCACGGGATGGGCGGCCAGTTGTATCTAAAATCGCATCCGAAAAATGTTGGAATGCTGCCGGGAGGAAGATGATCCCCACCCACTGAAAATACAGCCAGAAGTTGGTTTCATAACTGGCTGATAGCGCTCCATGGATTGCTTCACCCGAATAGATCACCACCATACAGGTCATAATCACCGCAAATGCCCGCGACACTCGGTCCGCCAGCCGAAATGTCATTGACCTGATGAATAATGAGAACGCGGTGATCGCAATTCCCGCTTCAAAAATCTGATTGATCGCTCTCAATACCTGCTCTAGGGAAAACATGCTCCTGTTCTAGATCCTCCTCGCAAAAAACAAGGCAATATCCCGGTTAGGGAAATACTCGTCGCGGTACCCGTTGAACTCATAGCCAAGCGCTTTTGCCATACAGATCGCCGGATGATTTTTTACCTGCATCTCAAGCTGAAGCAATCCCGCTCCTTGTTGAGCCATCCATACCTCTGCGGCCTGAAGCAATGTGGAACCAATCTGCCTTCGCCTTAACCGGCGCAGGACTACCAAATTGGTAATCCTCACCAAGCGCGCGGTGTCATCCTTCACCAGTGATAAATACCCTACCGTTTGGTCATCAACCACTGCAATCAACACGCTATTTCGCTTCTGCCAGGTTTGATGCACCCAATCCTCGGGCCAGGGGTATTCTACCCGCATGGAGCGCGGAAGCCTGACCTCTTTAAAATTCACGCTGGTCTCTTGCTCTCCCACATCGAGAGACATTTGCCAGACATAATCCGTGTGATAGCTGTGGTCCAATTCTCTAAGCACAGCCAGATCAGCATCCATCAACGGGCGAATTTCAATATCCATCACAATGCTCCAGTCTACTGTGATCCAATTTGCAGCGGGATCCGGCAAGGCGGGTATTCCTGCCCGTCTGTATCCGTGACGACCAATTGGATCACATAACTACCTGGTGAGAACAAGCTGGTATCCCATTCCAGCAGCACACCTTCCTCCGGAACCAGATTCCGGTTGGTCTGAATGGTTGTCCACAAGGCCGCATCCGCCCGTGCCCATTCAACCATATAAAAACCAAAATTATTTACATTCACCACGCCTATGATCTCTACCGTTCCACGGACTTCTTCATTGACCACCGGAGAGGTGATATTGATCCTCTCCGGATCACATAGGGTTGGATCAACTTCCACAGTCGGCAGAGGTGTAGCCGTTGCCAGCGGCTCTGCATTGTTCTCACCCTCATCTCCCCCAGCCCCAACCAAATCCGCTCCGATCCCAAGTTCCGCCAATGCCTCAGGAATGGCTTCAGAATCAATAATCGGCTGAGCAAATGTCACCAGACTGAACACCCCAACCCCCATCAGGATGATCATGAAAATGGCTACCGCAGACTGGTTCAAGCGGCGCTGAGCGCCGACCTGTTCCAAACCAAAAACTGATCCCCGCATTTCTTGCCAGGCTTTGTAAAAACGCCAGCCGAATACCACAATACCGATTGCCAGCACAAAGTAAACTGCTGATTCATATTGTTGGAAGAATCGGATTGCATCAGTCATAAAAATCTATATCTCCTGCAATACGCCTTTCACCAGGGTCGTCAATTTAGGCACCAAAACCGTCCCGGCTTCCAGCACCTCTTCATGAGTCGTCACGGTCTCACCGTCCAAATTCGCTTTGTTGCTGATCCCTGAAATCCCCAGAACACGCATATCGCTGTGGCGCGCAACCGTCGTCTCCGGCACCGTTGACATTCCCACCGCATCTACTCCGACTGCTCTTAGAAAACGCAGGTCTGCCGGGGTTTCAAAGCTTGGCCCGGCTAAACAGACATATACACCCTCCCGCAGCCCCAGATCATTCTCCTGGGCAATCTTCCGCGCCAGTTCCATATACTCACGGTCATACACCCTGCTCATATCCGGGAAACGCGGCCCAAACTCATCCAGATTAGGACCTCGTAACGGATTATTCCCCGCCATCCCGATTAAATTTAAATGATCGGTGATCAGCATCAGATCGCCTGGATTAAATTCGGGATTAACTGCCCCGGCAGCATTGGTCACGATTAGTGTATGGATGCCTAAGCGCTTCATCACCCTGATCGGCAGACCAACCAGCGGCATATCATATCCCTCATAAAAATGTGAACGCCCCTGCATCACCAGAACGTTTTTCCCTTCCAGCTCGCCAATCACCAATTGGCCGGAATGCCCCTGAACAGTGGAGACAGGCCACCCGGGCAGCTCTGGATATGGGATTTTATCAGGATTGTTAACAGACTCAGCCAGACCGCCCAGCCCTGACCCTAGAATCATACCAATCGCAGGTTTCTGGTCTGTTTTCGCCCGTACAGCATCTGCAACCCGGTCAATCATTTCCATCGTCAAATATTCAGTCATCTCCAGCCTCCTGTTTTTCAATTGTCCGTCTGATCTTTCTAACCAATCCCCTGGTTGAGTAAATGTTTTTATGCCCCAGTCTATCCTGTATCTCAGAGATACTTAATTCCCTCTCAATCATCTGTTTTACAGCAGTATTGCGCAGCACGCGGGGTGTCAGCTTAATCGGCGGCGACAAACGGTCACCGATCGTTTTCATCATCTGCCACACTCCCTGGCGGGTGATCGGCCCCCCAAGCTGGCTGATAAATAAAATAGTTTCATCAGATCGCTGCACCATATCCGGGCGTTCTTCCTGGATAAAAGTTCTGATCAACTGCGTTGACCGGGGGATCTCAAATTCATACATGTTTCCTGAAGACAATCTCAGTTTTCCCTGCGCAAGATCAATATTCTCAATATGGAGTTCTATCACTGTGCTGATCGCTAGCCCAGTCTCCAGCAAAATTGAAATGATTGCTTTATCCCTTGAAGATCTGGCCACACCACTCGCCAGGTCAGCCTCCAGTATAGCCTTCAAATCCCCATCAGAGAGAAATTCTACATCCTGTAGGTAAATATCATGCCACAAGCTGATGCGCCAATTCAAGATTTCCGCTACTTGATCGGAGGTGAACTCGCCTATCGAAGTCAGGTACTGGGCAAATTGGGCCAACACCATCTTCCGGCGCTGGAGGGTATTGGCACTAAAACCTGATAGATTCTCAGATTCCAAAAAATCGGTGAAATATCTGGGGATCATCCCTCCCCCAAACAAAACAGAGCGATATTTACTTTCCAGATAAGTCCGGAATCGCGTCAGATCCCCAATATACGCTTGGATTGTATTTTCTGAATGGGTTTCCTCGAACCTGAGAGTCTCCAGAAAATTTTTCATTTGGTCCATTACTAATACACCTGTAAGCAGGGGCAGTTTAGCCAAAAAACGCGTAGATTATTATATCACCGCAGAAAAACCCTTACCTATCATAACTGCCCTGAATTATTGCCTTACGCGATAATATTCTAATTTGGCGGCTTGTTTCATAAAAAAGACGAGACCCATTCTGGGTCTCGTCTCCTTCTGCAAAACCAATCACAATTACTCCGTATCGGTATTTGTGAACCAATCGAAGGCATAGTAGGGTGTATTGTTGCTTTCAAACCGGATCGCAATCGAAGCCGCACCTTGTAGCGTTTCAGGGATATTGAAGGTAGCCTCAAATGTTGAAGAGGTTCCGGTTTCATATTGCCCTACAACCACACCATTGATCCCCCGGGTACCAAACCAACCCATCCGGACAGTATATGTATCATTCTTGGTGAAGTTGGTGCCTGCAACGGTCACAGTCTTGCCGCCTACCACCGCGATGATATTCGTTGTCGGGTATGTTCCGGGTGCCAGCACCCAATCACTTCCAGAAGAAGTGATATCCGCAGATGGAGCGGCATCTGCAGCCACAGGCACGCTGCCGCTTCCTTCCGTTGCATCCGAGGCTGCAGTTGTAGTCGTAGCCCCTGAAGACGAGGAAGAATCCGTCGCCACATTTTGGAAGTAATCATAGGCATAATGCCCTGAACTTGTGCTTTCCAGTCGAATAGAAATGTAGTCAGAGCCCCGAAGTTGTGCCGGGATTGGGTACGTCACAACAAACGAACCACCTTCCCCGGTGCTCTGCGTGCCGATCACATAACCGCCGATTCCGCGCGTCCCCAACGGCCCCATTGTAACGATAAATTCTTTGTTGGCTGGGAAGTTAAATACCTGCAGCGTTACTTCAGTATCAGGGATCACATTCAACACTCTGGTATAGGGAGTAGCCCGGCTCCATGTTCCCCCATAGGAATCAGAGGTATAGTTGGCCGAGAAATTCCCAACCGGAGAAGCATAGGGATACCCTTCCATATATCTGAAGGCCATCGTCCCGCTGTGCTGGTTGAACGCATTCACCACTGCCACCTTAAGCACATCCTCACCCTTCAACTCATCTGGAATGTCAAATGTTTTGGTGAAGCGCGGCCCATTTGTCTCGTTGGCATATCCCAGGATTGTTGCCGGCTGGCCGACTACATTTGGTCCGATGAAGATCGTGTAGTTTCCTGGAAGATAGAAATCATCAAAGGCCACATTCACGGTTTTCGGATACCCTGCACTACCAATCCACACCGTGGGACCATTGAAAATCCCTACAGATTTTCCCGCCGACATATCAGATGACCGGTAAACAGGCGAAAACGACTGTTCAGTCTTATGATCAAACCCAGTATCATTGGTGAAGATATCATAACCATGGCTGTTATCAGAATAATCCACGATATAGATCGCCAGGTGGGTTTTGTGCCGGACTTCCTTGGGAATCTGGAAGGTGCGGTTAAAATTGGTTCCATAGCCATCAGACAGATACCCAACTTTATACCCCTTGCCGAGGTTATTGCCGGGTAAGCCAATGATGACTGTATAGGTCTTCCCTTTGGGATAATCCTTGAAGCCAACCGTCACCGATTCTCCCCGCACCACATTTGAAATCCAGAATTTTGGTCCGTTAGGGATCTTAACCGATTCAGGCGTGGCGGCCAACACTGAGGTTGGAATGACCATCATCAAAAAGATCAGTACCAGCAAAATTTTTTTCATCTTTCACACTCCTGACGGCTGGTTTCTCGCCAACCGCTCGCATTTTGACTATACATCAAAAAAGATAACCTTGCAATTCGACACAGTTCCTATTTTCACAGGAAAAGCACTGACACCCAAGAGGTAGCAAGGATCATGCCATAAAACTAACTGAGATAGAGTAAAATTGAACCTATGCAGGTACCTAATCACCCCACCATCACCACCAACGGCGCCTTACGCCCCACCCAGGTGTATGTAGATCTGGAAAAGATTTCAGGCAATTATCACACCATTCAAAAACATGTCGGTGATTCGATCGTCATGCCTATCCTCAAGGCAAATGCCTACGGGCATGGGTTGATCGAGGTGGCAAAACACATCGTCAAACAAGGGGCCAATATTCTTGGTGTCGCCTTTTTAGAAGAAGCCCTTTTACTCAGAGAATCGGGGGTAGAAAATCCGATTCTCGTCCTAGGCGGTGTTCTCGGAAACCAGGTACCCACATTCATCCAGCACGACCTCACGCTGACAGCCTCCTCGGTAGAAAAGCTTCAGCAAATTGATGAAGTCGCTGCTAGGATGAGAAAAAAGGCCAAAGTTCACCTCAAAATCGATACCGGCATGGAACGAATCGGAGTGCATTATTATAGCGCCACGCCTCTGCTGCAGGCCTCCCTGGGTTGCAAGCACACCATCGTAGAGGGTATTTTCTCCCACTTCGCCAATGCCGATGCCGCTGACTTAACTTCCTCCCGTTTGCAGGTGGAACGTTTCCATGAAGTTCTAAAATTTTACCAAGACCGGAGCTTGCCGACTCCCATCCGGCACATGGCTAATTCAGGGGCAATTCTTCAGCTTCCCGAGAGCTATCTCGATATGGTCCGGCCAGGCATCATCCTGTATGGTGTTTATCCCTCTCACGACGTAAGAAAAACCATCCCAATCTCACCCGCCCTTTCGTGGCACACCCGCGTGGTCTATTTCAAAGTAGTGAAACCCGGTCACCCGGTCAGCTATGGATCAACCTGGCAAACAGATCACCTCACCCGTGTTGTGACCATCCCGGTGGGCTACGGCGACGGATATTTCCGCTCGATGTCGGGAAAAGCTGAGGTCCTCATCCGCGGAAACCGCTACCCAACAATTGGCCGCATCTGCATGGACCAAGTGATGGTCAATATCGAGTGGGAAACCGCCTACAACAACGATGAGGTCATCCTCATCGGAAATCAGGGTGATGAAAAAATTACCTGCGAAGACCTCGCAAGATGGGCCGACACAATTCCGTATGAGATTCTCACCAACATCAATACCCGCGTGCCCCGCATCTACCAAACTCACCAATAATCAGAGAGAAACGCTTTGACTCAACCCGAAAAAAAAACGGCAATGACCACTAGAACCCCATCTAAATTAATACGGATCGCCTGGCTGGTGATCGCATCCACCACAATCATCACTATTGACCAGATGACCAAATATCTCGTGGTTGAATATATCCCTTTCCTGGAGACCTGGCTGCCAGACAACCTCTCCCGATTTTCAGACTGGTTCCGCATTGTCCACTGGCACAACAGCGGCGCGGCTTTTGGCATTTTTCAAAACGCCAACCTCCTATTTCTGATCTTGGGTATCGCCGCTGTTGGCTTTATCCTCTTCCTCTACCCCACCATCGGAAACCATGAGTGGGCTCTGAGTACAGCTATGATTCTCCAACTCGGTGGTGCCGTTGGCAATATGATCGACCGCATCCGCTTTGGCCACGTGATCGATTTCATCTCCATTATGAGGCTTCCGGTTTTCAACATCGCCGATGCCAGTATCGCCCTCGGGGTGCTAATCCTCCTGTTGGATGTACTTTGGGCAGAGCGCAGTGAGAAAAAGTCTCAACACAGCCCTTCTCCTAACCCGCCAACTCTATCAAGAGAAAACGACTAATGGAAACAGATCAACAGGATTTTAAGTTCAACCAACCAAAAGCCGTCCGCTTGGATCATTATCTTGTTTCAGTTCTGCCAGCTTACTCCCGTTCATTCCTGCAAAATCTGATCAAGTCCGGACACGTTCTGGTGGACGGAATAGAGATCCGCAAAACCGGTTACAAACTCGAAGGCACAAAATCTGTCCAGGTTGTCCTGCCGCCTCCCGTTGACCTTGACATCATCCCAGAAGATATCCCCCTTGACATCGTTTATCAAAACAACGACCTGTTTGTGATCAACAAACCTGCCGGAATGGTGGTGCATCCTTCCGCTGGCCACCACTCAGGCACTCTGGTACACGCCATCCTTGCCTACTGCCCAGACATTGAGGGGGTCGGCGGCGTGCGCCGGCCGGGTATTGTCCACCGCCTCGACAAAGACACCTCCGGACTGATATTGGTTGCCCGTAATGATCGTGCCCACCACTTCCTCCAGAAACAGTTCAAACAACGCAAGGTTGAAAAGCGCTACATCGCCCTGGTAGATGGTCACCCGCCCACCCCTACCGGTAGAGTTGAAGCCGCCATTAACCGCGATCCCTCCCACCGCCAGAAGATGGCGGTTGTGCCTGCACAAAAAGGACGCATGGCCATTAGCGAATATCAAGTCCTTGAAGATTTCCCCAACCACGCAATCGTTGAAGTTGCTATTCTCACCGGCCGCACCCACCAGATCAGGCTTCATATGGCCTTTCTGGATTGCCCCATCGTCGGAGACCGGGTTTATGGACACAAAAAGTTATCCCTGCCGGTGAGCCGTCAAATGCTGCACGCTAGGTATCTTAAAATCGATCTGCCTGATGGCACAGCTGGCGCAGAATTTACCGCCGCCATCCCGGATGATTTCCGCCTTCTGCTTGAAGAGCTGCGAAATTTGCGCCGATAAGCGCCAAATGAGGAATGTAATGAAAACCAATAAAATCCTTGATTTCCGATCCGATACCGTCACCCTCCCCACGGATGAAATGCGCGCCGCCATGGCCGTCGCCCCAGTTGGAGATGACGTTTATAAAGAAGACCCAACGGTCAACAGACTGCAGCAAATCTCTGCCGAGATCACAGGTATGGATGCTGCCCTGCTGGTTCCCTCCGGCACCATGGGGAATCTGGCCTCCCTTCTCGCCCACTGCCAGCGCGGGCAGGAGATCATTGTTGGCCGGAAGGCACATATATTCCTCTACGAAGCAGCTGGAGCCGCTGCCTTGGGCGGCATCAATATCCAGACTATTCCCAATCAGCCCGATGGAACACTAAAACTTGAAGATATCCAGGCTGCCATCCGCCCCAAGGATGAGCACCAGCCCATCACCCGGCTGGTAGCCCTCGAAAATACCCACAACCGCTGCAACGGAATTTCGCTCTCACCGGAATATACCCGCCAGGTGGCTGATTTTGTCCACGCCAGAAACCTAATCCTTCACATTGACGGCGCCCGGATCTTCAATGCAGCGATTGACCTGAATGTCTCAGTCGCCCAACTCGCCTCTCCAGCCGACTCAGTCACCTTCTGCCTCAGCAAAGGTCTCTCTGCCCCGGTAGGCTCCGTTATCTGCGGCTCTGAGGAATTCATTTACAAAGCGCACCGCATCCGCAAACAGTTAGGTGGCGGCATGCGCCAGGCAGGGATCCTTGCAGCTGCCGGAATTGTTGCCCTGGAAAATATGGTTGAACGCCTGGAAGAAGACCACCGCAATGCCCGCCTGCTCGCCCTGGGGCTTGCTGAAATCCCCTCCATCGCCATCAATCCAGCAGAGCAGCACACCAACATGGTCTACTTCAGCCTGATTGAGGGCTCGCCCGTCTCCCTGAAAGTATTCCGAGAACAGCTGGCATCTGCCGGACTGCTGGTCAGCGGCGGTCCAGACCGCATCCGTATGGTCACCCACGCCTGGGTCGATCAGTCACATGTGGAACAGGCAATCAAGATCATTACAACCCTCGCCCCCCATTAACAATTTGCAGCCGTTCAACCCAGATTTGCCCTGTTCTCCTGTTGTTCCCTCCTCAATTTTGCTATATAGTGATAATGATAGGAATTCACACCCTTCTCTTAGGAGGAAAAAATGAAGAAAAAGTTTACCCTCATCTTGGCAATCGTTCTATTCTCACTGATTTTCTCACAGCTGACTTCAGCAGCCAGACCAGCTCTTGTCATCCCGACCTTCACCATCCAGGCTGTCGATTATGGCAAGACGGTTACCATCAAAGGCCAAAATTTCATCCCCAACGATATTTACACTGTCACCATGGGCAAATTTGGCACTCGCGGGGTCGGCGGTGTTGTCGTGGCTTCTCAAAACGCTGGAACAGGCATATTCACAGCCACCTACAATATCCCTGCCAGTCTAAAAGATCTCACCACAATCGCCATCCGTCTGCAATCTCCTACCACCGGCTACTACTCCTATAACTGGTTCTGGAACAAAGACAAACCCACCACCTCTGGTGAGCCTGCCGTCACGCCGAATCCATCCGGCAGCAGTTGGGGCTATCCACCAGCTGGCAAGAACACAATCCCTAACACCAAGATCACTGAAGTCACCAAGGGCGTTGATGTCACTGTGCAAGGCAAGAACTTCACCACCAAGGATACCTACAATGTGTACATCGGCAAGATGGGCACCAAAGGGGTCGGTGGGGTCAAGGTGGCCACCTTTGAAACCAACGACTCCGGTACCTTCACGAAAACATTCAATGTACCGGACTCACTCAAGGCAGAAGCCAGGTTAGCCATCCGCTTCCAAAGTCCGGTCACTGGCTACTACGCCTACGATTGGTTCATCAACCAAACCGCCGCAAGCTCCAGTACCCCAATCTCGCCCTCCCCAACCACACCCTCCACCAGCATTGGGTACCCGCCAAATGGAAAGGGCACCATCCCGGGAGTGGTCTTCCTTCAGATCACAAAGGATCAAAAAGTGGAAGTAAAGGGCACCAACTTTACAACCAACGATACCTATAAAGTCTACATGGGAAAATTCGGCACCAAGGGGGTTGGCGGCGTCCTGGTCGCCAGCCAAACCACCAGCGCATCTGGCACTTTCACTGCCACTTACAACATCCCTGACAGCCTCAAAGGAGAATCCCTGATTGCCATCCGCTTTGAAAGTCCAGCTACCGGCTATTACGCCTACGACTGGTTCGCGAACAAATAATCCCGATTTATCACCATCATAAACGGCGAGGAAATCTTCGCCGTTTATTTCTTCTCCCAAATAACTCGGGTCACCCAGAAGCCTTTCGCATATCGGGTCGATTGGTTCAAACCAGCTTGTTATATACTTCTTCGATCCTCCCGGCAATCATCGCCCAGGAATATTCCTTTGCATAAGCTGCCGCCTTCTCACTCATCTCGGCGTGCAATTCATCATCGGAAATCAGGTCAAAAAGTCGTTTCGCCAGCTCCTCGGGGTCATTCCCCCGCACATGGTATCCAGTCTCTCCATCCTGTATCAGATAAGCTAACCCGCCCACCTGAGACGCTACCACAGGGGTGCCGCAGGCCATCGCTTCCAGCGCCACCATCCCAAAGGATTCGTAATGTGAGGGCATCACCACCACATCTGCTGCCGAATAATAATAGGGCAGGGTATCCTGACTGCGTTTTCCCAGAAAGGTGACTACTTCTTCCAGGTCTAATTGACGGCGCAGCTCCATTAATTTTGCCATCTCCACCGACATCTCTTGCTCACTGATCCCCGCATCTCCGCCAATGATCGCCAGACAGATCTGGAACTTTTTCATCACCCCGCGTTCGTGCAAAATTGCTAAAGCGCGCAGCAGGATATCCACCCCCTTCAGCGGTTCAATTCGCCCCACAAACAGCAGCATCTTCATCCCGCAGCCGAGTGCGATATATTCGCGCGCATCCCTCTGGTTGATCGGATAGAAACGCCCAGTATTTACTCCCGGTGGGATTACCACCATATTGTCAGTCCGAACCTCATACAGCCATTGAAGTTGGGCCAGTTCTGCCTGGGTGGCCACAATAATCTTGTCTGCATGTCTGAGAACTTCCCGCTCCCCCTTGATCCGGTAATCCCCCTCATATTCCCCTTCGCCGGCAATCCGGTTCTTCATCAACCCAAGTGTGTGGAACATATGTATCATTGGGACTCCCCAGGCTTGCTTCAACTCTTTCCCCACAATTCCAGACATCCAGTAATGAGAATGGATCAGATCATAGGCGCAGGCTCTCTCCTCAACCAATGCCAGGCTGTGCTCAACAAATTCGGGGATATAGTCTGCCAGTTCTTTTTTGGGCATCGGGAGCTCAGGCCCTGCTCGCACATGGAACACCCGGTTGCCAAAACCCAGATCGTGAACTACGTGCGGCACATGCTCATCCTGTGATCGTGTGAAAACATCCACCCCGATCCCCATTCGCCCTAGTTGGCGTGACAGTTCCCGCACGTACACGTTCATCCCCCCGGTATCCTTCCCGCCCAAGGTAGCTAGCGGGCAAGTATGATACGAGATCATCGCGATCCGCATTGGTTTGTCTCTTCTTGACCCCGATTCCAAGTTCTGGATTATCCAGGATTCCAACATATCTTATTCCGCCTGGTCAAGCAATTCATGTTCTTTCCGGCCCGATCCAATCTTCCTCCAATTTACCAGCTTCTTGCCACCAGCCCTATTCCCCTGGTATAATTCTGCCCGCTAACCGCCTAGTATGATACCATCGAACGCCACCGTAGCTCAGCCGGCAGAGCAATCGCTTCGTAAGCGATGGGTCGTGGGTTCAAATCCCACCGGTGGCTCTGATTATTTAACCTCGATAATTCTTCAGCACCTCATAGATCGTCTCTGTGCCAAAGCCAACTGCCTCCACCGGTATCCGTTCATCCGCATTGTGCGCCAGATCAAAGAATGCAAAGCCCTCAGGCAATTTCATCGGCGTAAACCCATAGGACTGGATACCAAGCTCAGCAAGGTGACGGGCATCTGTGACTGCTGTCAGAAGATAAGGCACCGGCACCCCATCGGGGTCCGAGGTTTTGAGAGCCTCAGATAGCTGTTCAAACAATCCCAAGTCACTCTTATCAGGTCCGGGTTCATACCGTACCACATTAATCTCAACATCTTCTTCGCCAAAACCAATCAGGTTGCGCACCTCGGCAACAAACAATTCTGGTTTCATCCCCGGCAGCATCCGCCCATCAACAGTGACCTTGATCTCACTCGGTACCACATTCGACTTGTCTCCCCCCCTAATGATCGTCGGGCTGGTCGTATTATGGAACATCAGCATGAAGGTCATCCCAATTCTGCCTAATTTCTTCAGCAGCCAGTCTGTCAAGATGGGGATCAAAAGTGCCTCCATCCCCATCCTCAAGAATAACCCAGACTCCGCCGCAATTCCCTCAATCATTGTGCGCGTTGGGTCTGGGATATGGACCGGGGTCCGCCGATTGTTCAGCCGGTCCAGCACCACCGCCAGCTTACTCGAAGCGCTGTTCTCAACGATTGATGATCCGTGTCCTCCTGGTCCCCGGATGATCAATTCTAGCGTACATAATTGTTTTTCAGCCACCTGGATTGGATAAAATCTCTTGCCCCCCAGGGTGAGATTAAATCCACCGAACTCACCCAGCGCATACCTTACACCCTCAAACACCTCAGGATGGTTCTCCACCATATATTTCGCCCCATAACCCGCAGAAACCTCTTCATCAGACAGCGACATCAGAACCACATCCCCGGCTGGAACCACTCCGTCTTCTTTCAAGCGCATAAAAGCAGCCACCTGCATCGCCACCCCGCTTTTCATGTCCAATGCCCCGCGTCCCCAGATAAACCCATCCTCAAGCTGCCCTTCAAACGGCGGCAACTTCCATATTTGGCCGCCAGTGGTAACCACATCCACATGGCCGTATAACATTAATGGCGGTGCTTCGCCTCGTCCTTTGATCCTGGCAACCAGATTTGGACGTTCGGGGGTTTTTGCATAAACCTCACTTTCAATTCCCACCTCCAGCAGCAGATCGCGGATAAATTCAATGCACGCTCGTTCGTTCCCCGGCGGATTGGTAGTATCAAATTGGATCAGTTTTTGCAATAATCTTTCTGGCTCGCGGTGAAGACTCATCATTCCTCCTCAATCGTTCCCAAATTGGGCTCATTTGGTTCACTTATTACTTTGTTGCCATTATAATCAAACCATGACCAAATTCAATGATTCTCTTGTGATTGGGATTGCCGGCGGCACAGGTTCAGGGAAGACAACCGTGGCCAATGAGATCGTAAAAATCGTTGGCGCTGAATATATCTCCTACTTACCGCATGATGCCTATTACAAAGACCTCTCCGATCTGCCCCCCAACCAGAGAGTAAAAATAAATTTCGATCATCCAGATTCCCTGGACTCCCAACTCATGGTTGAACATATTAAATCCCTCAGGGAGGGACATGATATTGAATTACCGGTGTATGATTTCACCACACATTCACGCACCCAGGAGGCGATTCCGATCAAAGCCAATCCGGTCATCCTTGTAGAAGGAATCCTGATCTTCTCCGAACGGCATGTTCGTGAGATGTGTGATGTTAAAATTTTTGTAGACACAGATGCCGATATCCGCCTCACGCGCCGGATCCGTCGGGATATCACAGAACGAGGCCGCACAATAGAATCAGTCCTGACTCAATATGAAAAAACTGTCCGCCCCATGCACCTTGAATTTGTCGAACCCTCCAAGCGCTACGCGGATATCATTATTCCCGAAGGTGGTTACAACCAGGTAGCTTTAGACATTGTCACCGCCAGAATTCAAAAACTGGTTGAAGAACTCAAAAGCCAGAATACTACTCCCTGATCCCAAGAAAGGATACCCAATGACAACCAAACAATGGAATACCCAGCCAGACTTGATCATCGATCTCAAGAGGACCTATCACGCCGTCATCAAGACAGACGTTGGCGATATGAAGATCAAACTCTTTGCAGATAAAACCCCGGTGACCGTTAACAATTTCGTTTTCCTCTCCCGCGAGGGCTATTACGATGGCACCATTTTTCACCGGGTAATTGATAATTTCATGGTACAGGGCGGAGACCCCACCGGTACCGGCCGCGGCGGTCCTGGTTACAAATTCAGAGATGAATTCCACCCCGATCTTAAACATGATAAGCGCGGCATCCTCTCAATGGCCAATGCCGGCCCCGGCACCAACGGTTCCCAATTCTTCATCACTCACGGGGCCACCCCCTGGCTGGATGGGAAGCACACCGTGTTCGGTGAACTCGTCGACGGCGAAGACACGCTGATGAACATCCCTGCCCGCGATCCCAATATGATCCACAGCCCGGCAGTCAAGATCAACGCCGTCGAAATTGTGGAAGCATAAAGCCCCAACCCCCAGCCAAAGATCGCTGAAAAACTCACCTTGGAGGGTTCTCAGCCCGTAGGGGAGGAACCCTCCATTTGAAATAACAAGCCACCATTGCAATAAATGGATACCAAAACTAGCCAGCCCTCCAAAGAGAAGAGACCGCTAAGCCTGACCATAACTCGCATCGTCGCGCTGCTCTTTGTAATTGCCCTCACCGTTTACATCATCTACATGCCAGAGGATCAGGCCGAGAAATTTGAATCCTGGGGGTATCTTGGCATATTCTTGATATCCATTCTTGCCAATGCCACAGTGATTATCCCTGCCCCCGGCCTGGTGATCGTCTTCAGCATGGGAGCAAAATTCAGCCCCCTTCTGGTTGGGATCGCAGCCGGGCTTGGGGCCACCCTTGGAGAACTTTCCGGTTATCTTGCCGGATTCAGTGGCCAGGCAGTCATCGAAAACCAGGAACGCTACGATCAATTGGTCAGCTGGATGGAGAGAAATGGTCCTCTAACAGTGGCGGTTCTGGCCTTTATTCCCAATCCTCTCTTTGACCTTGCAGGTATGATCGCCGGGGCGCTAAAAATGCCGGTGTTCCGTTTTCTCTTTTACGTCATGATCGGAAAAATCCTTAAAATGCTGGTGTTTGCCTACGCCGGTGCAGGTGTGCTCAACGCCCCCTGGCTGGATAAACTTTTAACCCCCTAAGGAGAACAGAGTGGACTATACGCAAATCGATATTTATTTAGCCAATCACCTGGATAACTCCATCCAGGAATTGCGTGATTTCTGCAAAATCCCCACCATTTCAGCCCAAAAGCTAAACTTACAGGAAGGCGCTCAAGCAGTGGGTAAAATGCTGGAAAAACGCGGCTTTGAGATAGAGATCCACCAGACCGCTGGCGCACCAATTGTTTTCGCCCACCGAAAAGGCAAATCTGATAAAACCCTGCTTTTCTACAACCATTACGATGTCCAGCCCCCTGAACCACTCGAATTGTGGGAGAGCCCAGCTTTTGAACCTGAGATCCGCGGGGGAAAGCTCTATGCCCGGGGGGTAAGTGATGATAAAGGGCACATCACCAGCCGGCTGTTTGCCATTGACGCCATTCTGGATGCAGATGGAGACCTCCCCTGTAATGTTAAGTTCATCATTGAGGGCGAGGAGGAGACCAGCAGCGCAAATATCCCGCCTTTTGTGAAAGCCAATCTTGAGAAACTGGCCGCGGATGCCTGTATCTGGGAATTTGGCTCCATTAACCATCAAGGCACACCTCTCCAAATACTCGGCTTGCGCGGCATCTGCTACGTCGAATTATCGGTAGAGACCGCCTCAATTGACACCCATTCCGGCACCGGTGGGACAATCTTCCCCAATGCCGCCTGGCGGCTGGTCTGGGCGCTGAATTCCCTCAAAGGTGTAGATGAAAATGTGTTAATTCCGGGCTTCTACGACAACTGCATTCCCCCCACCCAGCGAGACTGGGATCTCTTTGCACTCAACCCAGACCCGGCTGAGGACTATAAACAGCGCTTTGGCGTCAAGCATTTCCTCAAAGGTACCCGAGGTGGAACCGAACTGATCATCCAGGAGGTTTTTGAGCCTTCCTGCACCATCTGCGGTCTGGATTCCGGTTACCAAGGCCCAGGCTCGAAAACTGTTTTACCTGCCAGAGCCTCCGCTAAAGTAGATTTCCGCCTCATCCCTAACCAAACCCCTGAAGAAATCCAGGAAAAATTGCGATCTCACCTCAACAATCAGGGATTTGAGGATGTCAACATCGATTATTTGGGAGGAGAAGCCCCGGGACGGACAGACCCGGATGATCCTTTTGTCCAAATTGTTGTAAAAGCTGCTGAAGACGCTTACGGCGAACCCATGCTGATCGTACCGATGATCGGCGGTTCTGGACCCAACCATGTCTTCCTCGAAGAGCTTAATTTACCCATCGCTACTGCCGGCATCGGTTATCCAGGCACCAAAGCCCATGCACCTAATGAAAATGTGGTCATTGATCATTACCTCAAAGGGGCTAAACACATCACCCGCATCCTCAAGGAGTTTGCTGAATCGTAAAAGGTTATTCGAGTGGTGAACAAACATCACCCACCCCGAATTTAATCCCAGACAAGCGAGAGACCCATGATTTACCCCACCCCCCAACCCAGAGATGGTTCATAAGCCCAGCCAGATTCTTCGGGGGGGCGTGCAGCAGGTGGATCGCTAAGGCTTGTATTCAGGTAGCAAATTGGGT
>JAFGDK010000026.1 GCA_016932165.1 Anaerolineales bacterium | reverse complement strand
GAGGTGCCTTTCTCGAATTGCATGCTGACCACTTGGTGGTCAACCACGTCGTTGTCACAGTAATAAACACAGCGACCATAAGGTCCATTCTGCAGGGCAGCTAATATATTTTCCGGTGTTGGGTCATTTGTGAGGGCTGAACTGGGCCAGCCGCGGTAATTGGTGATTTGTTTAAGATCAGGGATCAGGTAGCTAAGAGCTTTAACTAGGCCCCGGTTTGTGCAGGCTTGTCGTGCAGCCCATCTGGTGAGACCTTTGCTGGTGTCTGCAAGTCCGCGCCACAATGGGACGTGGTCAATGTAAATAAAAGGTGCATAGTAACGGCAGCTGGCTGCCGCTGGGCAGCCATCCAGGCAGCGTTCCGTAGCTCCGTGGGGCGCGTTATGGGGGTGATAATGGATCAGGTTGCCTACACTGCTCAATGTTTTACTGCGGTCATTTAATAACCAAACCAGAATATCCAGATCGTGGCAGCATTTCGTCAGGATCATCGGCGCGCTCAGCGTTGTGTTGCGCCAGTTGCCGCGCACATAACTATGGGCCATGTGCCACCAGGCTACGTTTTCGCGGTGTGAAACGTTGATGATCTCCCCCAGCACGCCTGAATCGATCACGGCCTTCATTTGCTGAAAGTGCCGGGTATACCGCAGAACATGACAGATATGAAGCTGACGCCCGGTTTCTTCTGCAGCTGCCACCAGTTGGCGGCATTCGTCCAGGGTCGTTGCCATCGGCTTTTCCAATAAGACATGGTATCCGGCTTTTAGAGCTGCGATGGTAGGCTGGGTGTGCATCTGGTCTTGGGTACAAACCAGGGCTGCGGCGCCTAGCCGCGGTTTCTCCAATAATGGCTGCCAGGTCTCGAATCGATTTTCAGGGGGAATGTGGTGTTGCGTGGCAAATCGTTCACGGCGCTCGGCATCTGGCTCCGCTACTGCCACGAAATAGATCTGGTCGGGATATTGCAGCGCGTATGGGCCATAAGCATCCGCCCCACGCTGCCCGGCTCCGATCAGGATTGCTGGAACGGATTGGGTCATCGTAGGTTTCCTTTTTAAGAACGATTCACATCGAATAATGTTCGTAAAGTAAATACCGGGCTCACCCTCGTAATTGCACCATCGTGACGCCATCACCGCCTTCATTGTCCTTACCACTTTCAAAAGAGGATACATGCGGGTGTTGGCTGAGAGCTTCTCGGACGACCGTGCGAAGTTTGCCAGTGCCTTTTCCATGAATCACGCGTACCCAGGGGAGCTTGGCTAAGAAGGCCCGTTCCACATATTGCTCCAGTGTCTCTAAAGCATCTTCTGCTCGTTGACCCCGCAGGTCTAGTTCGATACCCGGGGACTCGTGGCGGTGCATAGCAGGTGACTGGCTCTGGGCAGCCGTTGTTCTCTGGCGGTCTTCGTCGAGGCTTTGGCCTTTCAACTCCAGCTCAGATAACCGTGCCCGGATCCGCAAGACCCCAATTTGCACCTCGGCCTCATCTTCGCTCAGGGCTGTGACAATGCCCTCATTCCCCAGGGATCGCAGCCTGACTTTTGACCCCAGGCGGATAGATCCTGCCAGGGTATCTTCGTCTGGAGCCCGGCGTTCCACTGGTTTCTCGACCTGTCCTTCCAGTTCCTCGATCTGCGCTTCGATCTCCTGCAGGGCTTCCACGGGCTGGCGGAGCTGGCGGAGTTCCCGCCGCACTTTTTCAAGTTCTTTACGAACCTCCATGACTTTTTCTTCGGCCTCTTGTCGGGCTTCTTCCAGCAGCTCACGGCGTTCATCTTCCAGGTTATTCAACCGGGTTGCCAGCCTGGTGCGCGTTGCTTCAGCTTCCGAGCGAGCTTTTTCGGCCGCGTTACGGGCGAGGCGCGCCAGTTCACGCTGGCGATGGATTTCATCCAGCAAGTCTTCAGCCCGCAGATCGGTAGGGTTGATCTCCGCACGCGCCTTGCTGACAATCGTTTCCGGCAGCCCCAGTCGTTCCGCGATCGCCAGGGCGTTAGAGCGTCCCGGTAGCCCGATCGTCAGGTGGAAGGTTGGTTTAAGGGATTCCAGGTCAAACTCGACACTGGCATTGACCACGCCCGCTTGGGTGTGGGCATAAGCCTTTAGTTCTGGGTGATGTGTGGTCACCAGGGTGGTAATCCCACGCTCAAGCAGGTGGGTGAGAATGGCTCGCGCCAGGGCAGCACCTTCCTGGGGGTCAGTACCAGCCCCCAGTTCATCCAGGATCACCATGGATTGGCGGTCGGCCTGTGCCAGAATGCGGATAATATTGGTAATATGGCCGGAGAAAGTTGACAATGATTGCTCGATGGATTGTTCGTCACCGATATCGGCATAGATCTCCTTGAAAATACTAAGCTGAGAGCCGCTTTGAGCTGGTATATGCAGCCCTGATTGGGCCATGAGTGCCAGCAGCCCGACGGTCTTCAGAGAAACTGTTTTACCGCCGGTATTTGGACCAGTTATGATCAGGGCATAAGTCTGGGGGTCCAGTTCCATATCGATTGGCACGACTGTATCCTGGTCTAGCAGGGGATGGCGAGCAGCGCGCAGCTCGATGGTGACACCTGGATTCAAGATCCCTTCTTTGGAATGAAATGGCACCAGCACAGGTTCAAAGGCGTTTAAGTCCTCAGCATACTTGGCGCAGGAGAATGCCAGGTCTAATTCAGCGATTGTTTCCACCATTTCCATCAGTTCGAAGGCATACTCACCTACGTATTGGGATAACTCCGCTAAAACTCGGCGTATTTCATCCCGTTCTTCCAGCAATAACTCACGGTATTTATTATTATGCTCGACCACGCTTAGGGGTTCCACGAACAGCGTGGCGCCCGATGAAGAGGAATCGTGCACAACAGCTTTTATTTTGCCCTTAAAATCGGCTCTCAAAGGGATGACATAGCGCCCATCCCGTTGAGTCACCAGGTTGTCCTGCAAATAGGGGGCGATTTCTGGGTTGGAAAGCATGCTCTGCATCCGGCTGAGCAAGCGGTCATGCTGAATGTGCAATTCACGGCGGATATTGGCTAACTTTTCTGAGGCGCTGTCCAGTACCTCGCCACGCTCGGACAGGGTGCGGGAGATAGCATCCACCAGCCCTGGAGGTGCTGGAAGACGCAGGGCGATCTCGCTGATATGCGGGAAATCTCCCCCCTGTTTTTCAAAAATCCGTCGCAGGTTACGGGCCGCAATTAAGGTGTATTTGATATCTAATAGTTGGTTGGGTTCCAGCACCACGTAACGGGCAGCCGCCTGAGCATATTCGCGCACATCCCGGGCTCCACCGATGGTGGTATCCGGGCGCATGCTCAGAAGCTTGAAAGCCTCCGCAGTGATTGCCTGACTGCGGCGAGCTTTGTGCAAATCGGCGGTAGGGCGCAAGGCACGCGCCTTCTCCGCCGAAGCATTGAAGGCACAGTAGCCTGCTAGGCGTTCTAATATTTTGGGATATTCCAATGTTTGAAGGGTTTTCTCATCCATGATCTTGACCGCACCTGGCGCGGTTAACTTTGGCTAATTGGGATTGGCGGCCTTGTTGATCCATTTTGGAAAAGATGGCTTGCCTGGATTTTATTTTATCTTACATCATGCGTTCCACATCAGCGGGAATGGTTAAATACCACACCGCCCGGACCGGGGTTTAGGATGCCGATATGTGAGCTAAGAGCGGTT
>JAFGDK010000025.1 GCA_016932165.1 Anaerolineales bacterium | reverse complement strand
CTTGCCGAGAAAGGCATTCTGTTTGTGGGGGCAGGGGTTTCCGGCGGTGAGATCGGGGCGCGTTTTGGACCTTCGATCATGCCGGGTGGGGCAGAGCCGGCCTGGCCGGAGATCAAACCAATCTTCCAGGCAGTGGCGGCCAAAGTGGCGGACGGATCACCTTGCTGTGAGTGGCTTGGAGATGAAGGCGCCGGGCATTTTGTAAAGATGGTGCATAATGGGATCGAATATGGTGATATGCAGTTGATCTGTGAGGCTTACGATCTGATGAAGACTGTCCTGGGGATGGGAAATGATGAGATCAGCGAGGTGTTTACTGTCTGGAACCAGGGCAAGTTGGATTCGTACCTGATCGAGATCACAGCTGATATCATGAAATATCGAGACGAGAATGGTGAGTATGTCGTCGACTACATCCTGGATACAGCCGGGCAAAAGGGGACTGGCAAATGGACGGCTGGGGCAGCCTTGGATGCTGGTGCGCCTCTCACCCTGATCGGAGAATCGGTGTTTGCCCGCTTCCTTTCCGCCTTGAAAGATGCCCGTGTGAAGGCTTCCGCCGAGTTCGAATTGAAGCCGCCGCAATTCTCTGGCGACCAGGAAGTATTCGTCAGGGCGATCCGTGATGGACTGTATGCTGCCAAGATTGTATCCTATGCTCAGGGGTATATGCTCTTCAAGGCGGCAGAGGAAGAATATGGATGGGCGATGCCCTATGGCACGATTGCCCTGCTGTGGCGGGAAGGCTGCATCATCCGGGCTGCCTTCCTGGACAGGATCAAAGCCGCATACGATCAGGATCCGGGATTAGAAAACCTCCTGCTTGATCCCTATTTTAAAGGCGAGATTGAAGGGGCTTTAGCAGGTTGGCGGCAGGTAGTGGCAAAGGCTGCCGAGTTGGGGGTGCCTGTTCCGGCGATGTCCAGCGCGCTGGCTTTTTTTGACGGTTACCGCCGTGAGCGGCTGCCGGCCAACCTGCTGCAAGCGCAGCGGGACTATTTCGGGGCGCACACCTACGAGCGGATTGACCGGCCGCGCGGCCAGTTCTTCCACACCAATTGGACCGGTGAGGGCGGGGATGTGACCAGCACCAGCTACGATGCCTGAGTCTGATCACAACTCACCTGGATCTGTTGGTATATATGTATGGGATAAGCAGATGGATGAGGGCTGGCATTTGATGCCAGCAGTTTGAAAATCAGTGGCAATCCTATCAAATATTGATCTAAAAAGACCAAATGATGAAACAAGCAGCTGGTTTACAGCGGATTAATCGTCATTGGTGGAGGTTTTTCCCGGAACCCCTGGGCAGGTCTCCAGACCGAGAAAAGGATTTCTGGATGATGTGGAGATAACAAATCTGGCAATCGCGTTTGCTGATTTAGGGTTTATGCACCACCGGCAGGGTTTGCAGCGCGTGGGGGACAATCAGCGCATCCAGCGAACTGCCCATCTGATCAGTGACAATCTGGATGGCTTCCTCCATCGTGGCAGCGGGGATCATCTTACAATCTCTAACCAGGTCGGGATCTTCACTCCCGACGATGATGATCGGATTGTGCTCCAATACTTTGGCCAGCACAAAAGCGCGCTGCTGACCGGGGGGATACCCATTATGGCGGGCATGATCCAAAATAGCTTGAATATCAGGTGCATCCCGCATGGCTGCCAGGAAGCGTTGTTCGCCAACTCCACTGCCAGCACCCTCTTGACAGCGAGCGGGGATGATATAAAATCCGCCGGGCTTGACCACCGGGGTTGGCGCAAAGAACAGATAGGAGGGCGCCCGGCTAGCCTGGTAGAGGTTGCTATCCTTGGGGAAACCAACTCCCCCGATGGCGATATCATATTGTTTGTGGATTGGGACTTCATAGACAGATTTGGCGAAATCTACCAGCGCCAAAAAGGTCTGGTTCGGATCTCCAGCGCCAACGCGCAGCACATTTTTTCCTTCGTCCAAAACCACGTTGAGAATGAATTTTAGACCCGCTCGCTGAGCGGCTTCGGTGATCGCCTCGTGGAATGGGTTGCCATCGATCTTGCCCAGGCGAGTACCAGGATGGTCAATAAAATCTGGCCCGTGGGTGTGGTGAATGGTGGGCTCGCCTGCCGCGCCAATGGCAACCGTTTTGCGGCCGCCAGAGTAGCCTGCGTATTGGTGCGGTTCGATGATCCCGGTGGCAATCAGCAAATCGGCTTCCACTGCCGCGCGGTGGGCAACTACCGGGGTGCCGCCCGGGGTGACGCCGAGATCAACCAGAGTATCCAGATTTTGTGGCTGGTTATCAATCACCCGGTATCTGTTGGCGATCTCTGCCCCCAGCATGGTTTCTTTCTCTTTCGGGGTAGAAGAGCGGTGCATGCCAATCCCGCACAGCAGGGTGATATTCTCATCCTTTACGCCCGCGGCAGTCAGTTCCCCCAATAAGGCCGGTACCAGAATTTCATCAGGAGTGGAGCGGGTGATGTCGGTAAAGACGATGCAGGCTTTGTCGTCTGGTTTGGCAATCTGGCGCAAGGGAGGGCTGCTGATGGGGTTTGCCAATGATCGGTAAACTGCCCCAACTGTGTCTTCCACTGCTGGGCAGGCTTTTGAAGCGGCAATATCTACTGAGAAATCAGCCGGAAGGGAAAAGTTTATCTCTGATCTGGCGTATGGAATGGAATAGTCGCGGTTTTTCATCGATCTGTACTTTACTGGTAGTTTACCAGACACCTGCATATATTGGCACAGGCAGTATCATCGACACATATGACCAGTCTGGCGAGGGGCTGATAATTCACTATAAATTATAGAGGAAATTACCTGAAGTGGTACCATGGGGCGCCGCTTCTCTCCTGCTTGCTTCTCCTTACGCGATGGTATTTGACCTGCACTCGACAGGTGTTGTATATTGGAACTACCCAGAAGACTGGATCTGCCTTTGCCTGGGGGCATAATTTCCTGAACCCGATGGACCTTGGCTGGACTATTGATGAATTCTGATCAATCAATCCTGTTGTTGATATTGCTGGTTCTGCTCGTTGGATGCAGCCTTGAGCCGCATTTACCCGCAGACCCCGGATCGTCTGAACCGGTGGGGCAGTATCAATATCAAGTAGGGCTGGGATATGGCTTCCTCGGTAATAAAGTTCAGGTCAGTGTGGATGGGGAGGAGATTCTCTCGATTATCGGCACCGAAGAAATTGAGGAATATGCCCAGCTTCTGGGGACAAAAATGCTTGCCGGCGGATCTGCTGAACACCCAGTGGTCACGGTGCGCGTGGTGGTGGATGGCGGTTCACCGGTTGAAGAAATGATAGACCTTGGTCAAGGTGGTTTTATCCACATTTATTTTGGGGAGACAGGGGTGCAGATTTTCAATACCAGTGAGCTAGTGTTGGAATAATGAACATCGTATAACCACTTTGGGTAATCTGGCTTACAAGCCGATTGCAGTTGAAACTTGCTTCTAATTTAGAGTGATTTGGTCAATTCCTCGAATTCTTCATCCTTCATGCCAAAGTAATTTTCAGCCGCCGGGAAGGACTTTTCCTTGACTTCCTGATGATAGGTTTTAAGTCCCTCGAGGATCACCTCTCCGGCGTTGCCGAAGACTTTGGCCATCTTGGGGGTGAACTTGGGATATAGGCCAAACATATCGTGGTAGATCAGCAGTTGGCCGTGGGCATCAGGGCCGGAGCCGAGGCTCATGATCAGGGTGTTCCTGGACCGCTCGGTGATCAGCTTGCAGACCCGGTCGGGCACCAGCTCCAGCAGGATTGCACAGGCCCCGGCTTCTTCCAGGATTGTGGCATCTTCTACGATCTTGCGGGCCTGGGCGGCGCCTTTGCCCTGCAGGCGGAACCCGCCCAGGGCGGCCACGCTCTGGGGTGTCAGACCGAGATGTCCAATCGCCGGGATCCCGGCGGCCACGATCGCTTTGATGCGGTCGGCCATCTCTCGACCGCCTTCCAGCTTGATCGCATCGCAGCCAGCTTCAGCCATGAAGCGCCCGGCATTGCGCACGGCATCTTCGGAGCTTGCCTGGTAGCTCATATAGGGCATATCTCCCACCAGGAAGGCGTTGGGCGATCCCCGGCGAACGGCTTGCGTGTGCCGGATCATATCATTCATCGTGACTGGCAGGGTGCTGTCGTATCCCAGCATGGTCATTCCCAGGCTGTCACCAACCAGGATCATGTCAATGCCTGCCTGCTCTTGCAGGTAAGCTGTGGGATAGTCGTAGCAGGTCAACCAACTGATTGGTTCACCTTTGCTTGCTTTTTGGAATAGTGAGTTCAGGGTTACTTTTTTTCGCTCGGCCATCAATCTCTCCATTTTTTGGTTATATTTAACATATTATCATAGGAAAGTTCAAAATTATCATCTCGTATTAAAATTTAGTTTGTAGAAAAGATAAGATAAGATGCCGGGTTGATCCCGCAAAACTATCCAATCGGGAATCCTGCTTGGGACTCATTTAATCCGATAACCGAGCTTCTGGTTGCGTCTATTCCAGCAAGCAGTATCAAGGAATAAATCTGAATCTGAGAGGAGGAGAGTTCAAAGCAGGTTGGTTTTTCCTTTTGCGGGCTGGATGCCCAGAATTATCTGCGCTCCAATCCTTCAACCAGGCAATCCACAACGCGGTCGATTTGGGCTGTGGTCATGGTTGGGAACAGAGGCAGGGTCAGTTCTTTTTCCGCCACATAATCTGTGCGGGGCAAAATAGGCCTCTGCTTGAATTCTTCCCGGTAATTGGAAAAGCCAGTGATTGGTGGGTAGTGGATGCTGGTCTGGATCCGGTTTGCCTTGAGATGCTCCATTACAGACTGGCGGTGGATGTTCTCAGGAAGCAGAACGGGCATGATATGTGCCGCGGTGGTTCCGGGATGATCGCTGAATGGGACGGTGATCTGGGGACATTTCTCAGCCAGCTGGTGATGATAGTAGCGGGTCAGGGATCGGCGGATCTGGTTATTGGGCGCCAGTTTGTTTAATTGGGAGATCCCCAGGGCAGCCCGGATCTCATCCAGGCGGTAGTTATATCCCAGATCAACCACGTCATAGCTGAAGGCATGCCCTTTATGCCGGTCCCAAGTCAGGGTGGACATCCCGTGAGAACGCAAATGGCGTAAGCGCTGGGCGATCTCAGGATCGCGCGTGGTAATCATTCCCCCCTCGCCGGTCACCAGGTTTTTGTTGGAGAAAAAGCTGAAGCATCCGATATCCCCAACCGTGCCCATCATTTTTCCGTTCAGTTCTGCCCCGATGGCGTGAGCGGCATCTTCTATCACCAAGAGGTTGTGTTGATAGGCAATCTGTTGGATTTCGGCCATCTGGCAGGGATACCCGGCGTAGTGCATCACTATGATCGCTTTAGTGTTTGAGGTGATTTTTGACCGGATCGATTCTGGAGAGATGGTCAGGTCATCCAGGCTCTGGATATCGGCAAATACCGGGGTTGCACCGGTATAGCGGACGGCATTGGCAGTGGCAACAAAGGTAAGCGCAGGGAGGACAACCTCATCTCCCGGGCCAAGACCGCCGGCGATACAGGCCAGGTGCAGAGCCGCGGTTCCGGAGGAGACTGCAATTGAATGGGGTACGTTGTTCCATTCTGAAAAATTGGCCTCGAACTGCTGGGTGGCAGACCCCATGGTCAGCCAGCCAGACTGCAATACTTCAACCACGGCATCAATTTCGCTGCGATCAAATTTAATATCGGCTAGAGGGATTTCCCAGGTTGTCATTCTGCTTGATCCGGAAGGAAAAGATGACGCATGGTTTCAAAGTCTTCGATTGCCTGTTCATAATCTTCTTTTCTACCCAGGTCCCGCCAGTATCCATCGAAATCGTAACCACGAACGGTTTCACCCGCTTCAAGAAGTTTGAGCACGAGGTCAGGGAAGTCCAGGTAATGGTTCCGGGGGATATACTGCAGTACCCTGGGCTCAAAGGCATATAAACCCATGCTGACGGGAAAGTTATAACTGGGCTTTTCAAGATAGTCTATGATCTCGTTTTCCCCATTCAACTTCAGCACACCGAGATCAATGTTCACTTGCTTGTTATACATTGCGATCGTTGCCGCTGCGCCGGATTGCTGGTGTGTAGCCAGGAAAGCGACGATATCCAGATCACAAAGCACATCTCCATTGCTGACAATGAAGGTTCTATCCAGATCCTCGATCAGCGAAAGCGGGCCGGCAGTGCCAAGCGGCTGGTCTTCCAGACTGTAGCGAATCTCGACCCCGAATTTTTGGCCATTTTCGAAGTAGGCCCGGAGCAAATGCGAGAGGTGCCCTACGGTCAGGATGATCTCATTGATACCAGCTCGTTTCATTTGTAGGATCAGGATTTCCAGGATGGGCATATCCCCAATCGGCATCAGAGGTTTAGGAAGAATGTAAGTGTAGGGCGCCAGCCTTGTCCCTTTGCCGCCTGCCAGGATAACTGCTTTCATTATAATTATTCCCTTCCGGTGTAGGTAATTGCTTTATACCTGGTAACTGCCTGTCTGGAAGCGGTCCAGGTTCATTTGGACCCACTCAATGGTCAATTCTAACCCCGTTTTTAAATTTATTTCAGGTTTCCAGCCCAGGATTTTCTTCGCCTTTGAATTGTCAGATACCAGCCTGAGAACCTCGGATTTCTCCGGCCTTAAACGAGTTTGATCGACAGAGATTTCAACAGGGCGTCCGATGAGTGCGATGATCTCTTCTGCCAGGTCTCCGATGGCAATATCTTCCCCGAAGCCGAGATTGAAGGTCTCTCCAAAAACACCTTGTGCCTCGGCTGCAGTAATAAATCCACTTACCGTGTCGCTCACATAGGTCAGGTCTCGGCGTGCTGCCAGGTTGCCAAGTTTGATCACATTTTGGGTCAATGCCTGCGTGATGATCGCAGGGATTACCGCCCGGGCGGACTGGCGCGGACCATAGGTGTTAAAGGGCCGCACCGTCACGATGGGCATATCGTAGGAGCGGTAAAAACTCTCGGCGATTTTATCCGCGCCGATCTTGCTGGCAGAGTAGGGCGACTGCCCTTGCCAAGGGTGAGCCTCATCGATGGGGACATACAGGGCAGTGCCATACACCTCGCTGGTGGAGGTATGGATGACATGGCTGGTGTTTTCCTCCCTGGCAGCCATCAGCACGTTCATCGTGCCGAGGATGTTGGTCTCAATCACTTCCTGAGGGTGGAGGTAGGAATATGGGATGGCGATCAGCGCGCCTAAATGGAAGATGTGTGAGACCCCAGACACCGCCCCCCGGACTGCCTGTGCATCTCGCAGGTCTCCGGCGATGATCTCTATCTCGTCCAGGATTTCGGGGGATGAGAGGGTTAACAATCCCGGGTCATTGCGTGAATTGTAGCGCACAAAGGCTCTGACCTTGGCTCCCAATCTCACCAGCCGTTCCGCCAGCTGGCTGGCAATGAATCCCCCCGCACCAGTTACCAGCACAGATTTACCGCGCCAGATAGTCGCCTTACTCATTGATGCCCGCCTTGTTTTGCCGCCCAATCAGATGCTTAAGCCTGGAAAGTTCTTTGTCACAGGCTGAATAATCCGCATTCGTGATCCTGGATTTTAGATCCTCGATGATTTTTAACATCTCGCCAATATCATCCTGAGCAAATTCCCCCAGGGACCGGGATTGTTCCATTTTTGCCATCCCGTTCCTGTTGATGGCTTCGGAGAGATGCCCAATCACATCAGGGAAGTGGATCACCTGTGCAGGCGTCGCCTGGCAGCGTTCCAGAATTTCATTCGATGTTTGGATATCAATGTTGTGAATCGCATATAAGATGATGCCCACATCGTGTTTTCGAACAATCTCTTCGATTTCCTCAGTTCCACCCAGCACGTTGATGCCGCGGATCCGGCTCCCCTGCTTGGTGAAGTCATCATCGACGAAACCAACCACATTGAACTTGGCGCCGTCTCTGCTGTTTGCCAGCATCCAGGCGGCGTATGAGCCTGCGTCACCTGAACCAACGATCAGAATGCGCTCTTGATACAGGCTCTCAGACCTTCGGGCTCTCAGCAGTTGAGAGACTGTTCCAGTCACCAACCTGGATCTGAATCGGGTGATGACCAGCCCGAAAAAGGTCAGCACGGTGGCGGTCAGGAGCAGCCGGATGGGGACCATATTGGTGAAGAAATTAATCCCCAGCAGGACAAATGTGGCGATGAAGAAAGTCAGCATCAGCCAATACACTTCCGTCGGTGAGGCTTTGGACCAGTGGATTTTCTGGATTCCGACCATCGCCCCGATGATGGTAAACACGATGGCGAAATACAAAGCTTCCAGGATGCTTTTCCCAAGCCCAATGTCCAGCGGCCCTACCAGACGCCAGGCAACACCGCTGATCCCGATGGCGGATAATGCCACGAAGAAATCGATCACGAACCAGTTGCTGAGGTAGCTAACGCCGCGCTGCAGGGCGCCGCCGTACAGTTGTCTTTCCCTGGGCTTGGTGCTGGAGCGGCCTGGGAGCAATACCAGGGCAGTCCACAGAAGGATATCCAGATCCACCCAGAAAGAACGATGGCGGACATATAGCTGGTCCAGCCTTATTTTGCTGGGCTGGATGACACCAAAGTAAGTTTCCATCAAAGACCCAGCGCCGAGAAGTGCTTCTTCATCATGATACAGAACCGAGGCTGGGCTGGTGAGACCCGGCCGGATGGAGAGGACCTCTTGCTGCACTTGTTTGGGCCAGGATTTCACGATCTCCGGGTCTTCAGGGCGCGGGCCCACCAGACTCATCTGGCCGACAAGTACATTCCAGAGCTGTGGCAGCTCATTCAGTTTTGATATTCGGAGCCAGGTGCCGACCGGCGTAATGCGGGAATCGTTCTCCTCAGTGATCCTGGGACCATTATAACTATCTGGTCTTTCGTACATGGTGCGAAATTTCCAGATTTTAAAGAGTCTGCCGTATCTGCCTGTTCGGGAACCGCCGTAGAAAACCGGCCCAGGAGAGTCGATTTTAATGGCGATGGCAACAGCCAGAAAAACTGGAGAGAGTAAGATCAACCCCAGGACAGCAACCAGGAGATCTCTGATCCTAAAAGCGGTATTCCACAAGAAAGTTTTCATCCCCGATGATTCCTCTAGTGATCCTTCTTTTTGATGATCTGGTCAGCATCTATTTCTACCGGCATCTGGCGTTCACTGATCAGTTTGAGCAATACCTTGACTCTCTCGGAACCGCTTATCTGTGTATCAAAAATACCTTGATACCCCCTAAATGGCCCGCCAGCCACCAAAACCTCATCACCTGGGGAGAATTGAGCAGTATTCGGTTGACCTGCCTGTGCATTGATCTTCTCCAGCATAGATTTTATATGCTGGATTACAGGTGTGGGAACGATGGCAGGAATGCCATCAAAGCAGACCAGATGCTGGGCATACGGCATCCATTTGAAGGTGTTTGACCCTGTTTCCTCCAGGTCGGCGCTCACGAAGAGATAACCGGGAAAATAAGGTCGGACCTTTTTGGAGCGGGGATTTACCGGGTTAACTTTCAGGCGCGGGAAGAAACACTCGACCTCCCGAGCCAGGAGCTGCTCATACAGCAGGAATTCCTTATGAGGCTTGCTTCTCAAGGCGTACCAATGTGGAACCATAAATCCCCAGTGCAATTGAAGTTTAGCCTTTATTTTAGCAAATTTTTACTCTAGATGGACTAGAGAAGTGGTACCAATTGCGATGTCATGTGGCAGCGATGATCTGATTCCTTCGCTCGGTTGAATATTTCTTAGAGGTAGACTATGATTGGGGGAGGTTTAACTGGTTTGTAAACACAGATCTACAGGCACTAAACCTGCACATAATGATTAACTGAATCCGCAATGGTTTCAGTTGTTGATAAGAAATCCCCAATCGAGAAAGACAGTCTTTGTCGAAAGGGCGGAGCCGTGCCAAGAATAATGATGGGAAACCAAGTTCAAGACAGACAGTTGGATTCTGAATTGCGCACAGTGATCGACGCGGATGCCCGTGAGAAGTTGATCAACTGGCAAGAATTGTGGCGCTATCGGGATCTTTTTTATTTCCTGATCTGGCGGGATGTCAAAACCCGGTACGCGCAATCCGTGCTGGGGATCGGATGGGCGATCATCCAGCCGGTGTTCAGCATGGTGATTTTCACGATTGTATTTGGTAACCTGGCAAAGGTGAGTTCAGATGGCGTGCCGTATGCCATCTTCAGTTACGCCGCGCTGGTCCCCTGGACATATTTTTCCAGCGCCCTTTCCGGGGCGACCAACAGCCTGGTCGGTTCATCCAGTATGATTACCAAGGTGTATTTTCCGAGGTTGGTTCTGCCGATTGCCCCGGTGTTTGGCAAACTGATCGACTTCGGCATTGCGATGGTGATCCTGGCAGGCTTCATGTTCTATTTCAAGATTGCCCCCACCATCTGGGCTTTGTTTCTCCCCTATTTAGTATTGTTGATGATCCTGGCTGCCTCCGGGATTGGCATGTGGCTCACTGCAATGTCTGTGCAGTACCGGGATATCCGCTATGCCATGAATCTGGTGATCACCCTGCTGATGTATGCTGCGCCGGTGGTTTACCCAGCCAGCAGTGTGCCGGAGAACTGGCGGATGATCTATGCGATCAATCCGATGGTTGGCGTGATCGAAGGGTTCCGCGCCTCTTTGCTGGGGACAACTGCGATGCCCTGGGACTTTATCCTGGTTGGCACAATCAGCGCCATGGTGTTCTTCTTCAGCGGATTGATCTACTTCCGCCGCACGGAGAAGATCTTTGCCGATGTGGTGTGATCGATGATGATTTTGGGTGGTAATTTTTGATGAGTGACGTAGCCATAAAAGTAGAGAATCTCTCAAAACGCTACCGGATTGGACTGAAAGAAGCAGTCAACGACACCTTTGTCGGAGCGATCAGCGCGGTAGTTCAGCACCCACTGAAAAACCTGCGTCAATTACACCGATTATCTGCATTTAGTGAAGCTGGAGAAGATTCTGGGGGCATCCTCTGGGCGTTAAAGGATATCTCCTTTCAGGTGGAGCAGGGAGAGGTGCTTGGGATTATCGGCCGCAACGGCGCTGGGAAGACCACCTTATTAAAAATACTCTCGAAGATCACTTACCCAACCAGCGGGCGTGTGGAAATGAAAGGCCGCGTGGCCAGTCTGCTGGAGATTGGGACTGGATTTCATCCAGAACTTACCGGCCGTGAAAATATCTACCTGAACGGCACTCTTCTGGGCATGACCAAGAGAGAGATTGATCGGAAACTTGATGAGATAATTGATTTCTCCGGTGTGGAGAAATTTATCGACACCCCAGTCAAACGGTATTCCAGCGGGATGCGCGTGCGTTTGGCTTTTTCTGTGGCTGCCTTTCTGGAAGCAGAGATTTTACTGATAGATGAGGTTTTGGCGGTTGGGGATACCGGGTTCCAGAAAAAGTCGTTAGGCAAAATGGAAGAGGCGGCATACCAGGGAAGGACGATCCTGTTTGTGAGCCACAGCATGGCGGCGATCCTAGCTTTGTGCACGCGCGGGTATTTACTGGAGCTGGGCAGAGGAACTTATTATCCTACAGCAAATGAGGCGGTAAACAAATATCTGACTCAATTGGCTTTCAGCGAAAATATTCCCCTGGATCAAAGAATTGACCGGGAGGGCAGTGGGAAATTAAAGTTTGTTTCCGTCAGAGTGTTGGGCGAGGAGGAGGAAAGCCTTCAACAAGTTGTCACAGGCCAAAAGATTACAATATCGCTTCAGTACGATGTGGGTGGGAATGAGCCCTTGAGGAATACCAATTTTGGGGTGATCATCTTTGGGAATCTTGGCCAACAATTGTTTGTCAGTGATACCGAAATGGCTGGTACCGAGATTGCTGCTTTACCAGGTAGAGGGGAGATCAAATGCGAGATACCGAATTGTCCGCTCTCCCCGGGTGACTATCGAATTTTGGTGTGGGCTGTATCGAATTATGATCTGTTAGACCGGGTTGAGAGTGCAACCACATTTTCAGTCCATGAGGGAGATTTCTTTGGTACGGGAAAGCTGCCGTACTTAGAATCACAAGGGGTTTTTATCCCCCATCATTGGAAAGGGATCAAAAACGGAAAGCGGAATTCATCACCATGAAAACAGATAGCCGACCTAAAAATTTTGCTGCTATCGGTGTGGGAGGTTACATTGCCCCGCGCCACCTGAAAGCCATTCATGACACGGGGAATTGTTTGCTGGCCGCAGTAGACGTAAATGATTCGGTTGGAATTCTGGACCGGCACAGCTTTGATGTTGAGTTTTTTACAGAGATTGAACGGTTTGACCGCCATCTAGAGAAGTTAAGATTTGGTCCTGAAGAATCGAAGATCGATTACGTCAGCGTCATGTCGCCCAACTACCTGCATGATGCCCACTGCAGGCTGGCTTTGCGGGTTGATGCACATGCCATTTGTGAGAAACCTCTGGTGATCAACCCCTGGAATTTGGACTACCTGGCCAGCCTGGAGGAAGAAACCGGGAAACGGATCTATACCGTTTTGCAGCTGCGTTACCATGCGGCTTTACTCAAAATCCAAGAAGAACTGATGTCGGGTGCAAATTGTCAGCAGCATGATGTTGAAATTACCTATGTCACCCCCAGGGGGCCCTGGTATGATGTCTCATGGAAGGGGAATTATGAGAAGTCGGGTGGCGTGGTGGTAAATATTGGGATTCATTTGTTTGATATGCTGGAGTGGCTGTTTGGCCCGGCAGGTGATCTGAGGATCTATCGCTCCACGCGAGGCAGCTGCAGCGGATTTACCGAATTTGAGAAAGCCAGGGTGAAATGGTTCCTCTCTGTTGACCACAATGATTTGAAACTGATCCCCAATGCCCAGGGCGCCTCTCGATCTGTAAGGATTGATGGCGAAGAGGTGGATTTTTCGGTTGGTTTTACCGATTTGCATACCAGGGTGTATGAAGAAATTCTGGCTGGCAATGGGTTTGGCATTGAGGAGGCGCGCCCGTCGATTGAGCTGACCAGCCGGATTAGAAATGCAGAGATCGTCCCGGTAGATTCAATGGCGCACAGGTTTATGAAAGATGGCTGATTTTTTCGTGCACGAATCCGCATACATTGACCCGGGTGCCGTGATTGGCGCGGGGTCTAAGATATGGCATTTTTGCCACGTCATGTCTGGGGCAAAAATCGGTGAGAATTGTGTTCTGGGGCAAAATGTTTTCGTCGGTGCGGATGTGGCTGTCGGGAATGGGGTCAAGATCCAAAACAATGTCTCGGTGTATCAGGGCGTGTTGATTGAAGACGATGTGTTCCTCGGCCCGTCAATGGTATTCACCAATGTGATCAACCCGAGAAGTGCGGTGGAGCGGAAAAGCGAATTTAAGCCCACAGTGGTGCGCCGGGGGGTCTCGATTGGCGCCAATGCGACCATCTTGTGCGGATATGAATTGGGAGAATACTCCTTCATTGGAGCAGGGGCGGTGGTGACGAAAGATGTCAAGTCCTATGCAATCATGATCGGTGTTCCTGCCAGGCAGACCGGCTGGATGTGCCAGTGTGGAGAAAAACTAAACTTTATTGATCAGACAACCGCATGCCAGGTATGCGGTAAACAATATTCGAAAACAGAGGAAGGCGTTACCTTGACCGGAAGTGGGAATGATTAAAATCCCTGCCTATGATCCCAAACCAGAGTATGTTTTGCTGAAGGATGAAATCGACGCTGCGATTCAAGGGGTGCTTGATTCGGGCAGGTTCATCATGGGGCCCGAAGTTACCCGGTTTGAAGAAAATGTAGCCGCATATCTGGGTGTCAAGCATACGGTTGGATTGAATTCCGGTACTGATGCGATTGTGATTGGGCTGCAAGCCTTAGGTGTCGGAGCAGGGGATGAAGTCATCACGACTGCATTTAGTTTTTTTGCCACTGCGGAAGCAATCAGCCATCTGGACGCCGTCCCGATTTTTGTGGATATTGATCCGGTCACCTTCAATATTGATGTGTCTAAAATTGAAGACAAGATCACCGAGAGAACCAAAGCGATCATCCCGGTTCATCTGTATGGCCACGCAGCGGATATGGACGTAATCACTGATCTGGCACAGCGCTATGGCTTATGGATCCTGGAAGATGTTGCCCAGGCCTTTGGGGGGAAATGGAAGGGCAAAAAACTTGGGGCGATTGGGGAGATTGGGGCTTTGAGTTTCTTCCCCACCAAAAACCTGGGCGCGTATGGCGATGGGGGTATGTTGGTCACCGAGAATGATGATTATGCCCGGATGGCCAAAATGCTGCGTACGCACGGCGCTCAGAAGAAGTATTACAACCAAATAGTGGGGTATAACACAAGGCTGGATGCGCTTCAGGCGGCTATTCTGAACGTGAAATTGAACTATCTGGATCACTCAAACACACTGAGGCGCAAGGCTGCGGAGAGATATTCGCAGATGCTGGCAGGTGTTGACGGCGTCACAATTCCTCGAGAAGCCAGCGGCGCCTACCACGTCTATCACCAGTTCACCCTCCGGATAAGGGACGGTAAACGCGATCAGGTCCAGGCTAAGCTTGCCGAGCGGGGGATTGGTTCGATGGTGTACTACCCCGTGCCGATGCATAGACTGCCGGTCTACCAGGATCTTGGTTGGCAGATCCCCCAGGCTGAACTTGCTGCTGCGGAGGTGCTGAGTGTGCCATTGTGGCCGCTGATTGACGAGGAAACGCAGAGGGAAGTGGTTTCAGCTTTGGAGGAAGCGGTACGTTGAAAATCCTGACGGTTGTTGGCGCGCGTCCCCAATTCATTAAGGCTGCACCGGTTGGCCGGGCACTGCGCCAGGCGGGTGGTGATGAATTTATGGTGCATACCGGCCAGCACTACGACCACGGCATGTCTCAGGTGTTCTTTGATGAGTTGGGAATTCCCGCGCCGCAGGTCAACCTGGAAATAGGTTCTGGCCATCACGGCTGGCAGACCGGGAAGATGCTGGAAGGTATCGAAGCGATCCTGCTGAGAGAGAAACCGGATTGGGTGCTGGTATATGGAGACACTAATTCCACGATGGCGGGCGCGCTGGCGGCGGCAAAATTGCAGATCCCGCTGGCCCATGTGGAGGCCGGCTTGCGATCTTACAACCGGGAGATGCCCGAAGAGCATAACCGCGTGCTGACTGATCATTGCGCTGACCTGCTGTTCTGCCCCACCGAGACGGCGGCTGCGAACTTGCGTAAGGAGGGAATCACTCAAGGGGTTCATCAGGTTGGCGATCCGATGTATGATGCGGTCTTGCAGTTTTCAGAGGCAGCCGAGAAGAAATCAACCATCCTGCAAGCGCTGGGGTTAACGCCGAAACAATATTCACTGGCAACCCTGCACCGCCCGGCGAATGTGGATGATGAGGCTATACTCCGGGAGATCCTCGCTGCTTTTGAGCAGTCGGGGGAAAAGATCATCTTCCCCGTCCACCCGCGCACCCGGCACAGTATTGACCGGTTTGGGATTGAGCTGGCCTCCGCGCCCAATATCCATCCGATCGCCCCGCTGGGGTATCTGGATATGCTGGCGCTGGAGAAAAACGCCAGGGTGATCCTGACTGATTCCGGCGGGATGCAGAAGGAGGCGTATTTCTTCCAGGTGCCGTGCATCACCCTGCGGGAGGAGACTGAGTGGGTGGAGACGCTGGAGGATGGCGCTAACGTGCTGACCGGCGCCGACCGGGAGAGGATTTTGGCGGAGTTCAGCGCCGATAAACATGTCTCTCGCTGGGCTGACCATTTCGGCGACGGCCATGCGGCGGAGACGATTGCGGATCTATTAAGCCGGTATTTGTGAGCGAACAAGTCAGCAATACGCAAATTAAGCACAGGGTTTTGCAGGGCGGGGTTTGGATTTACGCCCGGACGATCATCCTGAGTCTGGTTAACCTGGTGGTGGTGGCGCTGCTGGCGCGCAAATTAACCCCGGCCGATTTTGGGTTGGTCGCCCTTGCTCAGGTGATTTTGCGGTTTGTGCTGCTGCTTAGTTCTGAAGGCGTGAACCAGTTTGTTATCTATGATAACAAACCAGGAAGAGAGGAACGGATTCAGGCGGCATTCTGGCTGGATATCACCCTGGCAGTGTTGAGTTCTTTGATCGGTTACCTGCTGCTGCCCGTGATTGAACTGATCTATCCTGAACAAGGTTTGAGAGCTTTACTTGTGGTTATTCTTATAAAGTATCCGATTGATTCAATCTCAAAGGTGCCAGATGCGCTGATCAAAAAACGCTTGGACTTCCGGAAACTGGAAATCCGGGATCTGTTCCTGGGTATCCTCACCTCAACCCTTTCGCTGGTGATGGTGTTTTCCGGGTGGGGAATTTGGAGTTTGATCTTGCCCGGGTTGATCGTCTCCCCGATCAGGGCAATTGTTATTTTTATCATTTCTGGTTGGAAGCCCAAGCTTAAGTTTGATATCAAACTTTGGCCCAAAATATTCTCGTATTCTGCCAACGTGATCGGGAGTACAATTACCAGCTATATTATCTCGGAAGGTGACACGCTCCTCATTGGTAAAATCATGGGCAGCAGCATTTTGGGAATCTATAATATCGCCTGGCAATCCTCAAACCTGATTGGGCGGAATGTCACCAACCAAATCAATAAACTAATCTTGCCGACCCTGGCTTCAGTATCTGATGATTTAGCCAGGTTGCAGGTTGTTGTGGTGCGGATGCTGCGGGTGGTTTCGATTATCACATTCCCGCTTCTGATCGGGTTGTTTGTGGTGGCGGATGATTTTATTTTGGCGGTTTACGGCCCACAGTGGGAAGAAGCGATCTTGCCTTTGAGGATTCTGATCATTTATGCAATCCGCTATTCGATTGGGGCGCCAACCGGACAAGTTTTCAAGGCTATCGGTAAGCCAGATATTAACTTTAAACTCGGTTTGGTCATCGTCCCTTTCTATCTGCTGGCGATCTGGACTGGCAGCCGTTTTGGTATTGCCGGGGTTGCATTAGGTGTGACGGTTGTTCGCACGTTCTTTGGTGTTGTGAATCTATACCTGGTAGCTCGTAACATCGATTCGAAGTTATTAGACTTGATAAGACCAATGGCTTCCCCATTTTTTGCAGCTATGATTATGGGGTTTAGTGTCTTTGGGTTGAAGATTGTTCTCGAGCGGCTAATTGAGCTTGATTCGCTTACCCAATTGATCGGGTTGGTTTCTTTTGGCGGGCTGATCTTTCTAATCTTGCTTAGGACCAGGTATAACACCCTGGCACATGACCTGGGGGGGTTGACAGCTCCTCTATTGGGGAAATATCAAGACTTGGTTAATAAGGCCTTGAAGTTAGCCTAAAAGTTTTATTTGATACAGAAATGAAGAACCTGGTGAATAGAAAAATTTTCTCTGATTTAGTTCCTGCTAAACTTCTTCACTATCGATATCGACGAAGACAAATAAAAATTCTAAATGCCTTGAATTTTGGTTCTGAAGCAAATCAATATTTTTTGGTTTCCTATCCAAAATCAGGGAATACCTGGGTGAGGTTCTTGCTAGCAAATCTTCTTGCCGCTGAAAATGAATCATTGGATTTACGAAATATCGGGAATTTTGTGCCAGATATTCATGTCAAGTCTCAATTTAGAATGATATATGAAAAGAACACAGAATTTTCCTGCTTAGAATATCAATTTATAAAAACACATTATCCATATCAAGACCACTTTTCAGATAAAAATATAATTCTCTTGGTCAGAGATGGCCGGGATGTAATTACTTCATACTTCCATTACCTGAATTCTAGACGGTCTGATCCAATTTCGTTGCCAGAAATAATTACCGGGAAATCTATTGATGGGTTCGGTTTATGGAGTGATCATGTTACTGGTTGGTTTAAAGGTAAAGCCCGGAAGAAAGTAGTCATCAGATATGAGGACTTGAAACGAAATCCTCATTCTGCGATTAAAAACCTGGCAGATGAATTGGAATGGCAACTAAGTGATAAACAGATAAAGAGGGCTGTAGATAATTCTACATTCGACAAGTTGGCTGCGAAGGAGATAAAAATTGGTGGGATAAATCCATCTCCAAAAGATGACATCCGCTTTTTTAGAAAAGGCCAGGTAGGTGATTGGGCAAATACTTTTTCTGAAGAAAATTTACAATTGTTCTGGGATTATCATCGAGAGGGCATGGACTTATTTAATTATGGGAGTGCTGAGGGGGAATAATGCAAGAAAGAATGCCCGTCTCGCTAAAGGGCGATCTTGATCAGGAATTGAAACGAATGGCTGAAGTTTTACAGCAGAACCCCAATCATTCTTCCTCAACACCTCTGATCGAGGTCACCCCGGAGAACTGCGCCTACCTGGATGACCTGATTTCAGTCTTCAGCCAGCATGGTATTCATCAGGTCGAGTTCATCCTCCCAGAGCTGGAGCAGTTCTCCGCCAACCAGCTTTTCCACCTGATTGGCTTCTTCGACAAGCTATCAAAAGCCAGCGAGTCACCAGTAGAGGTCAGGGCGGGGTATGCCAAAACCCTGTGGGCTCTGCAGAACCACCAGGCGGGGATTGCTGCCGGTGCGCCGCAGCCGCCCGGCAAGCAAACCAATCTGGAGAAAGCCCTGAACCTCGCCCGCCGCTACGCCCGGAAATATCTGCCCCCGCCCAGCGCCGGCCGCTATCACAACCCCGTGACAGAAAAACTGCCCGAGTGGGAGAGTGTGCTGGTCACCGGGTGGTACGGCACGGAAACCAGCGGCGATAAGGCGATCCTGGGGGAACTGCTGCACCGCCTGTGGGGGGGCAATCCGCAGCTTAAGGTCACCGTCACCAGCATCGATCCAAAGGTCAGCCGCAAGACCAGCCAGGAATTTGGCTGGGGGGATCAACTGGCGGTGGTGGATCTCAACCATGCGGGGCGGGAGGCTGACCGGTATGATGCTGTGATTTTTGGCGGCGGGCCGATCATGGAGACCGCCAAGCTGGAGCAGGTCGCCGAGATATTCATTAAGGCCAATGCCGCCCGCCGGGCGCGGGTGCTGTTCGGCTGCGGGGTGGGGCCGATCTGGTCGGATCGGATCCGGCACGCTGCGGCCCAAATCTGCCGGACGGCTTCGGCGGGGTTCTTCCGGGATGCTGAAAGCCTGGGGTTTGCCCGCAGGCTGGGGGCAGGCAGTCAACTGGAGGCTGCCTGCGACCCTTCGGTGGCATTTGTGGACCGCTGGCGCAAAAACCATGCCACACCGGGGCGCGACGACGGCCGGATGCTGATCTCCACCCTGCTGCGGGAGCAGACCCGGGAGTTTTACAGAGACAGCAATCCGTTGAACGGGCTGAACCAGGCATTTTCCGCCAAAATTGCGCAGACATTGCGGAATTTGAGCGACGCCCAGCCGGATGCAGAGGTCCAGATGCTGGCGATGCACATGTACTGGCGGGGGATGGACGACCGGCTGTTCAACCGCAAGATCGCCGCCGAATTGGAGGGCAATTTGCCTGTGAGCGTGGTGAGAGAGTATCTGGATCTCTTTTCAGTACTGGAAAGGCTCTCCCGGTCAGATGCGGCTGTCGCCATGCGCTACCATTCTCATTTATTCTCGATCGCGCTGGGGGTCCCATTCCTGTCAATCGATTACACCGGCGAGAGGGGCAAGGTGGCCAACCTGATGGGCATGATCGGGTATCAGGACTACCTGGAGGAATATGATTCCTATGATTCAAATTCTGCCAGCGAGAAATTGATGCAAGTGATCTCGGAAAGAGAGCAGATCCGCACGAACCTGCTGGCGCAGACGGAAGTGCTGGTGCACAAGCTGGAAGACGCTTTTGCGGACCTGTTTGGGGCGCCGGCATGAAGATTGTGCAAATTTCTTCTCACGATTACAAAGGCGGTGCGGCCCGGATCGCCTGGTACTTGCATAAAGGGTATCAGCAGGCAGGGCACCAGTCATTTATGGCAGTGGGAAAGAAAAGCCTGCTGGATGATCAGATTATTGAGATAGATCACACAGTTGGCAGGATGCCACCAGTGGTTGGTAAACTGATCAAGGGAAAGAATCTGATCCTGGGACATGAGAACTTTCATTTTCCAGCCACGCGCAAGATTCCTGAATTGGTGCCAGCACCTCCAGATATCTTGCATGCCCATAACCTGCATGGAAAATATTTTGACCTGCGCCAGCTTCCCCGGCTTTCTCGCCAATTTCCTACAATGCTCACCCTGCACGATACCTGGCTGTTGAGCGGGCACTGTGCCTATTTTATTGACTGCGATCGCTGGCGGACAGGATGTGGAAACTGCCCTGATTTGCAACGGCCGCCTGCAATCCGGCGTGATGCCAGCCGCTCTAATTGGAATCGAAAAAGAGACATTTTTTCTCAAATGAAGGTTTACCTTGCCACGCCCAGTCAGTGGCTATTGGATCAGGTGAATGCATCTATCCTGCTTCCGGCGATCATCAAGTCCGGAGTGATCTATAACGGCGTGGACCAGGAGATATTCACACCGGCAGATAAAGCTCAGGTCAGGTTGGAATTGGGGCTGCCAGAGGATGCTTTCATCTTCCTTTATGTGGTCTCTTCCAGAATGCGGGTCAATGAGTATAAGGATTTTGATACGATCGAAAAAGCGCTTGAGATTCTGGGATCAAAGCTTCCGGCAGAAAAAAAGGTTGTTTTCCTGGGATTGGGTACGGATGGTCAAACTATCGCACATAACGGGTTAGAGAAGCGTTTTGTGCCTTATGAGAAAGATATCCGGCGGGTGGCGAAATATTACCAGTCGGCGGATATCTACCTGCATGCCGCCAACGCGGACACTTTCCCCAATGTGATCCTGGAAGCGCTGGCTTGCGGCACCCCGGTGATCGCCACTGCGGTGGGCGGGATCTCGGAGCAAGTCCTGGATAATAAAACAGGTATCCTGGTGCCCAGAAAGGGTTTTGCAGAAATGGCCCTGGCGATGGAGAAACTGATCTCAAACCCAGACCTGAACAAAGCCATGTCAGCCCAGGCAGTCAGAGATGCCCGTAAGCGCTTCAGCCTGGAGCGGATGGTGGCGGATTATCTGGATTTCTACCAGGAGATGGTTACGGATTGGCCTGAACAGGAGGCCAAACAGAAAGTCAACTGATATG
>JAFGDK010000024.1 GCA_016932165.1 Anaerolineales bacterium | reverse complement strand
CAAAAATAGATTCTCTGCTTAAGCGGATGACTCTGAAAGAAAAATGCGCCTTGCTCTCGGGAAAAGATAACTGGAGGACGGTGCCCATTGAACGCCTGGGGATCGGTTCCCTGATAATGACCGACGGACCGCATGGCGTGCGCGCCACCGAAGATAGTGGTCGTATGTTTGCTCCAGCGACCTCTTTCCCCACTGGCGTCTCCATGGCTGCTACCTGGGATCCTTCTCTGATCGAGAAGGTAGCTGAAGCTTTGGCTGAGGAGACGCGCACCCTTGGTTGTGATATTTTACTGGGTCCGTGTGTCAATATTGTGCGCCATCCTCTGGCTGGGCGCAACTTCGAAAGTTACTCCGAAGACCCCTATCTGGCTGGTCAGATCGGTATTGCCTGGGTCAAGGGTTTGCAACGCAAAGGAGTGGGCGCCTCGCTCAAGCACTATGCCTGCAATAACCAGGAAGATGACCGTTTCCGCGGTTCTTCAGAAGTTGATGAGCGTACACTGCGCGAGATCTACCTTCCGCAATTTGAAACGATTGTCAAAGAAGCGAACCCCTGGACTGTGATGTGCTCGTATAACCGTATCAATGGGTTCTATGCCAGTGAACATACCTACCTGCTCAAGGAAATATTGAAGGGAGAATGGGGCTACGAGGGTATGGTGGTTTCCGACTGGGGCGCTAACCATACCATTTTCGAGTCGGTGCAAGGCGGTCTGGATCTTGAAATGCCCGGTCCAGCCAAGTATTATGGTCGCCTGCTGGAAGAAGCAGTGAACAACTGGCAGATCGAAGAGGCAGACGTGGATGAAGCAGCTCGCCGGGTTCTGCGCATGCTGGTGAAAGCTGGCAAGCTGAAGGACAGTCCACCTCCCGCCGGGAAGTTGAACACGCCTGAACACCAGGCTTTGGCCTGTCAGTTAGCTGAAGAATCCATCACTCTTCTAAAGAATGAGGGTGGTTTGTTGCCCCTTGATCTATCTGCCATAAAATCCGTTGCTGTGATTGGCCCCATGGCTGCTATCGGTAGCATTGGCGGCGGCGGCAGTTCTTTTGTGCAGCCTCCATACCGCATCAGTCCATTGCAGGCCTTGCAAGAAAAGCTGGGGGATACAGTTAAAATTCAACATGCCCAGGGGTGTGATAATTTTGTTGAACTACCGGCGCTTGGCCCGTCTGTGCTTAAACCCTCCAGCGGGAAGGGACAAGGTCTGCGCGGTTTATATTACGATAATCCGGATTTCTCTGGCAAGCCGGTTCTTGATCGGGTGGATGCTTCTGTTGATTTCTGGTGGTTGTCTTTCGCTCCGCTGGCGCATACCCCACCCGCGTACTCGGTGCGCTGGACTGGCAAGCTGGTGGCTGCTGAAACCGGTCGCCATACCCTACTTGTTCGTAATACCGGAACGGCGCGTGTTTTTATCGATGGCGAGCTACGCCTGGAAAATGTGACCAGCCATACCGACCAGGTCTGGCCTATGCCAACGGCCATCTTGCGACTGGATTTGGTCAAAGGTAAAAGCCATGACCTGCAAATAGAATTTATCCGTCCTACCGGGGTAGATTTTCCTCACATCAAAGCGATGTTTGCCTATACCCCAGCGCCGGAGGATGATGACCGCCTGGAGCGCGCCGTGGCTTTGGCTGGGAAATCAGATATAGCCCTGGTGTTTGTGGGTTGGCCTGAAGGGTACGAGTCTGAAGGCCGTGACCGTCCCTCGATCGACCTGACCGGCCCTCAGGATGAACTGGTGCGCAGGGTGGCGGCAGCGAACCCGAACACGGTCGTTGTTTTAAATTGCGGTTCGCCGGTTGCCATGCCCTGGGTAGCACAGGTCCCGGCGATCGTTGAAGCCTACTATCCAGGTCAGGAGGGAGGCCGGGCGGTGGCGAATGTGCTATTGGGACATGTCAACCCTTCAGGTAAATTGACGGTTACTTTCCCCAAGCGTTTAAGCGATACTCCGGCCTTCACCAACTTCGGGCCGGGTAGAGAAGTCATTTACGGTGAAGGCATCTTTGTGGGTTATCGCCATTATGACCTGCGACAGGTGGAACCCTTGTTCCCCTTTGGGCATGGCCTCTCCTACACGACCTTTTCTTACAGCAAGCTCAAAGTGCCCACTAAAATAAAGGCTGGTAAAACCGTCCAGGTTTCGCTTAAAGTCACCAACACCGGGGATCGTCCGGGTAAGGAAATCGTGCAGTTGTACGTGGCTGATAAGCAAGCCAGCCTGCCTCGACCTCCCAAGGAACTCAAGGGCTTTGCCAAGGTTTCCCTCCAGCCGGGTGAAACCCAGGAAGTGACTTTTGATCTCAACCAGCGCGCCTTTGCTTTCTATGATCCCGTGAAGGCAGATTGGGTGGTAGAACCAGGCGCCTTCCGCATCCTGGTGGGCGCTTCGGCCCAGGATATCCGTCTCAAAGCCAAGCTGGTCATTAGCGCGGCCTGAATCTCATCTTTTCCAGAGGGCTGTTCGGATTTCAATCAGGACAGCCCTTTGATTGATATAGAGATTTCATCCTAAAACCTACCCATCTCACCTGAGTTAGTGTCAGGAAATTCGGAGGAAAATATGGAAAGAATCACTGTCAGCGCTAACCGGCGTTTTCTGGTCACCGAGAATGGGCAGCCTTTCTTTTGGCTGGGCGATACAGCCTGGGAGTTATTCCATCGCTGTTCTCGCCAGGAGATCGAAATGTACCTGGAAAACCGCCGCCAGAAAGGCTTCAATGTGATCCAGGCGGTGGTTCTGGCTGAGCTGGATGGCTTGCATACCCCCAATATGGAGGCGGAACGACCTTTGGTGGAGGACGACCCCACTCGACCTAATGAGGCCTATTTTGAATTGGTGGATTACGCCATCCGTCTGGCTGCTCAGAAGGGCATCTATATCGCTTTGTTACCCACCTGGGGCGATAAAGTGACGCCGATGTGGGGCGTTGGACCGCAGGTTTTTACCCCTGAAAACGCCCAGATCTATGGTCGTTGGCTTGGTGAACGTTACCGTAACGATGCCAATGTCTTGTGGGTATTGGGAGGCGACCGCCCAGCGATTCACGAGGGTAGAGACTACCGGCCCATTTGGCGGGCTATGGCTGAGGGTATTGATCAAGGTTGCGGTTTCCATCCTTTCAAAACCTACCATCCCATGGGCGGCTATTCTACTTCTACCTGGCTCCAAGAAGAACCCTGGCTGGATATGCATATGATCCAATCCGGGCATGGCGGAGGGCGGGATGTGACAACTGCCTGGCAAACCATTACTCAGGATTATGGTTTGAACCCTATTCGGCCTATCCTGGATGGCGAACCTAATTACGAAGATCATCCTGTCAGCCCCTGGCCCAAGTGGGATCCTGCTAACGGCTATTTCCGCGACTACGATGTTCGCAAGCAGGTTTACCGCTCGGTCTTTGCGGGTGGCTGCGGTGTGACCTATGGTCACCACTTCATCTGGCAAATGTGGCAGGAGGGTCGCCAGGTGATGAATAATGGGGATGAGTTCATCCCCTGGAAGACGGCTATCGATCGTCCCGGCGGTGCCCAGGTGCAGCATCTCAAGAATTTGATGCTCTCCCGCCCGTATTTAACTCGTATCCCCGACCAGGGTTTGCTGCTCTTAGATCCGGGCTCGGGCGCAAGTTATGTGCAGGCCACCCGCGACTTGCAGGGGCGTTATGCCTTTGTGCATTTTCCCCAAGCCGGGCAAACTGTGGAAATCAATCTGTCTCCCCTGCATCTCCCCTTGCGCGTTTCCTGGTACAATCCCCGCACGGGTAGCTTTACTCCGGCAGGCGAAATTGTATCCCAAACCTCGGCGCAGTTTACCTCGCCGGGTCTTGGCGAGGATCGCGGCCCGGATTGGGTGCTGGTCTTGGATTCGCTCTCTTACCCTGTGGAATAAGATCGCGATTCTACCGTTGGGGACTTCTAACCAGGCTTACCTTCGGGCAAGTACGAGGTGAGGGTGAGGGTATAGCCGGCGGGATCATGGAAGGTGGCGGTACGTAGCCCCCATGGCTTATTCGTGGGAGGCTCGACAAACACAACACCGCGACCTGCCAGGTGAGCGTACGTTTCGTCGACATCAAGCATTACAAAATCAATCACTACCCCCTTACCAGCAGCTCCCCAGCGCTCGCGCTCATCTAGCGATGTGCTGATGCAGAGTGTCATTTCATGCTTCTCACTTATCCAGTACCCAACGAACCATTCGTAAGTGACTTCGCGTATCTTGAGCCCCAGGATTTCCTCGTAGAACGCCCGCGCTGCCTCCATATCCTCATGGTACAGGAT
>JAFGDK010000023.1 GCA_016932165.1 Anaerolineales bacterium | reverse complement strand
CATGGTCGATGTGTCCCATGGTGCCCACGTTCAGGTGGGGCTTGCTTCTGTCGAATACTTGCTTTGCCATAACCTTACTCCTTATAATTTCGTCCAATACATTTCGAGAGCCTCCAATGGGACTCGAACCCATGACCTCATTCTTACCAAGAATGCGCTCTACCGCCTGAGCTATGGAGGCAGACCATTGATCCGCTTACCAACGCTGATCAATCGTTGGGATCTGCCTATCCGCTTCTCCCGGATCTCGTGATGAATGTCGACCTGCATTCATCCAAAGAAGTTGCCTGCGGGCAACTTCTTTGTGGGCAGGGAGGGATTCGAACCCCCGAAGTCGTGCGACAACTGATTTACAGTCAGCTCCCTTTGGCCACTTGGGTACCTGCCCATTCATACTTTCTTTCCAACCGTTGCCGGCCAGGGAGTGAGACCAATCGCCTCGGTCCCACTCACCGGCTTACAACAAGCCACCAATCGGATTCGAACCGATGACCCATCGCTTACAAGGCGATTGCTCTACCAACTGAGCTATGGTGGCGGATCAAAAGCATTGATACTTGAAGTTATCCTTCTTTTAATGTACTGTTCTGAGCCAAAAGATTATACCAGAACGAATACGCCTAGACAAGATTTCTGCAAGCCTAGCCAGCAAAAAAGTTTACTGTGATTCTCAACGCGCGTCAATGGTAATGATGCCGTTTAGACCAACAAATTTACCTGCAAATGGATGGAATTCACCCCTCTCTGGCGGCTAACGCCAGATACAAAGCCACCGACCCGGCTACAGCTGCATTAAGCGATTCTATTTTTCCAACCATCGGCAGCCGCATTAAGATATCGCATTGCTCCCGCACCAGGCGTCTCATCCCCAAGCCTTCACTGCCCACCACCAGCGCCAACCCGCCCCCCAGATTTACCTGGCTGGCGGGTTGTGCTTCCAGGCCGCCGTCCAGACCCACCACCCAGATATCTTCTTCTTTTAAGATATTGATCGCCTGGGCCAGATTGGTTTGTCCAACCAGCAAATGCTCGCTGGCCCCGGAGGACGAACTCACCACCGCGGGTGTGATCGTTGCCGTGCGGGCTAGCGGGATCAAAACACCATGCACCCCCACTGCCTCAGCCGTTCTTAGCAGTGTTCCCAGGTTTTGCGGGTCTTGCAGCGTATCCAGAATCAAAATAAAGGGTGGTTCACCGGCTGTTTCAGCCTGCACCAGCATCTCATCCAGGCCGGCATAGGGATACTCCCCCACCTGCAGCGCAGCTCCCTGGTGATTGCGGTCGATCCGGTCCAATTCCTGGCGCTGCACCTGTTTCACCGGCACCTTTAGCTGCTGGCACAGGCGCAGAATTTCCGCCACCCGTCCCTTTTGCTGCACCCCACGGGCAATCTTCAAGCCGTGTAGCTGCCTTCGACCCGCCCTCAGTGCTTCATAAATTGGATTTCGTCCGTAAAGCCATTCACTCATCGTGGCGTGTACACCAGCAGGCGTTTGCTATTTATCCCAGCGCCAGGTGGTGCCGTCTTTTGTATCTTCCAGCAAGACACCCAGTGCCTTGAGATCATCGCGCACCTTATCAGAGAGCGCCCACAGCTTCTCTTTCCGCAGTTCCTTCCGGATCTCCACCAGCAGGTCAACAAAGGGGGCCGCGCCGGCCTCCTCACCTGAAGCGGATTCGATCGCCAAGCCCAGTACACTGGTGAGTTCAACCAGCATCTCCTGTGCTGGAGCAAGCTCTTCCTGGGTCGCACTGGCATCCCGCGCCTGGTTAATACTCCTCACCAGATCAAATAAATGGCCCAACGCGCCAGCTGTATTAAAGTCATCATCCATCGTTTCCCGGAATCCAGCCCGCGTCTGTTCCAGTTGAGCCGTAAGAGCTGCCAGCATTGCCCCCGACGCCCCCGCGGCTTCCGGGAATGCCGGCCTCAGCCCTCCCCGCAGGCGCTCCAACGCCCTGGTGGTCTGCTCGATGACCTCGTCGCTGAAGGTCAATGGGCTGCGATAGCTCGAATTGAGCACCATCATGCGCAGCACGTCAGGCTCATGGTCAGCCAAAAAATCACCGATAGTCACCAGGTTCCCCAGTGACTTAGACATCTTCTCACCGGCCAGCTGCATCATTCCATTGTGCATCCAATATTTCGCAAACCGCTTGCCTGTAAACGACTCAGATTGGGCAATCTCATTCTCATGATGCGGGAATACCAGATCATTACCGCCGCCGTGAATGTCGATCTGCTCGCCGAGGTGTTCCAGCGACATCACTGAGCACTCGATGTGCCAGCCCGGCCGCCCCGGGCCCCATGGACTGTCCCAAGCTGGCTCTCCAGGCTTGGCAGCTTTCCACAGGGCAAAGTCCATCGGGCTTTCCTTGCGAGTATCTGCATCAATCCGGTAGCCAGACTCCATGTCATCCAGTTTGCGGCGCGAGAGCTTACCGTAATCATCATCCTTATGCACCCGGAAGTAAACATCCCCCTCTACCTCGTAGGCATAACCTTTATCGATCAAACCCTGCACCACTTTCACAATATTTTCCATCTCAGTAGAAACACGCGGGTACACGCTTGCTGGCAATATGTTCAAATCTTCCAGGTGCTTACCATACCGGGCGATATAGCGCTCAGCCAGTTCAAGCGCATCCACATCTTCGTATTGTGCCCGAAGTATGATCTTATCATCCACATCGGTGTAATTCATTACATGGCGCACCTGATAGCCAGAATATTCAAGGTAGCGGCGGATAATATCAAACACCAGGCTGGACATTGCATGACCCACATGAGCGTTATCATAGACCGTCGGTCCGCACACATACATGGTAACCTCATCAGGGTTGATCGGCTCAAAAGCCTCCTTCTGACGGGAGAGTGTGTTATAAAGTCTGATCGCCATTCCTTCCTCTTTTTCTATCCATCTGAAGATCATGCCATATCTTCAGGTTTTGAGAAGATCATCCTGCCGGCAGCGGTCTGCAGAACTTTGGTTACCATTGTGCTAACCTCTTTGCCGATGAATTCATCACCATCCTGCACTACCACCATTGTGCCGTCATCCAGGTAGCCAATCCCTTGGCCGTGTTCGCGGCCTTCCTGAATGATCCGCACCGCCAATGTTTCACCCGGCAGGTAGACAGCCTTGACCGCATTTGCCAGTTCATTGATATTTAAAATCGTCACGCCCTGGATCTCAGCCACGCGGTTGAGGTTGTAATCATTGGTCAGCACTGGAGCGCGCATCTGACGGGCAAGGATCACCAGTTTATCATCCACTGCGTTGGTTCCTTCCACATCAATATCACTGATCCGCACCGCTATCGAACTGTCTTTTTGCAATTGGGCCAGCACCTCCAGCCCCCGGCGGCCGCGCTGCCGGCGAAGATTGTCACCTGAATCAGCAATGTACTGTAATTCATTAAGCACAAAACGCGGGATCAACAACTCTCCCGGCAAGAAACCTGTTTTGGCAATATCTGCCACCCGGCCGTCAATGATCACGCTGGTATCCATCAAAATCGTCCGGTTAACGTCAGGGTCAGCCGAACCGCCGTCACCGCCCCGGAAAGAAATATTAGACCACACATTGGCGACATCATTCTGCCGGTAGACAAAGATCGTCACACCCAAATAACACATCGCCAGCGCCACAATCACCGGCAGCACCTGTCCAAACGGCGCGGGGAGCAGTGATAGCGGGAAAGCCAGCAAAGCAGAAACCACCAGACTGATCACCAGGCCAACTGTGCCGGCCACCAGTGTCTGGGTGGAAACTTGTGTCAGCGTTTTGCGAATCGCCCGCATCGGGCGGGTGGTCAGATAAGGTGTCAGCACCAACCCGGCAATCGCCCCTACCATCCCAAAAGCAATCGCCCGGGGATATGCCGGCTCACCAGAGAGAGCGCTGAAATACACCCCAAACCAGCCCCCTCCAATTGCCAGCACAACCATTCCAATTAATCGAAAAAAAAATTCAATGCTCATTAATAGCTCCTTACTGACCCCAAAATTATCTCACCGGGAGCCTTCGAGCATGATCCGCACTCATCTGAGTGCTTGCCACAGCCTAAAGCTGGAAAATGCCAGAAAAAAATGGATGAATAATGACAAAAGGCCTTTAGACTTCCGGCGGGGTCAAATAAATGCAAAAAATAAATAATTTTATAAATCCAATTTGATGATAGCACGCCAACCCCGCCCCGTCAACATTCGCGTGATTAAAATCGCGTAATCAATAGATAGAAAAGGAAAGTTTACAAAAGGAATTGCTCCTGGGACAGTCGCTCTCCCGGTCTCACCACGATAAATTCCCCCCCGGTCTCCTCGGGAGACCTGAGCGCCGCATCGATCTGCTGGATCAGCGCTCCATCGCCAAGCTGCTCCTCATATTCCATACCAAATTGCTGGCAAAACGCCGCAACCTGTAGTGCTCTTGGGCGGTAATTTGTTAAGTCCTGCTCATTGAGGGCCACAAACACCAGGCGTTTATAATGCTGGTATTGTGTTTTCATCAGCCAATCAGCGGTTTCTTGTCCATATTTCTCCCGATAGTTCTCATACTCGCTCAATGGATCAGAACCAACCTCGAACCACCCCTTGGTGAGATAATAAGTGCCAGGATTTTGACGGAACTGCTCTAGATACTGTTTGCGAGAACCCATAAAAATAGAAACACAGTCATCCACTTTCGGAACTACCAGGGTGTGCCTTCCCGCCTCGATCTCATGCAGCCCGTTGCCGCACAGACCATATCCCAGAATGATCAGGCTGGGCTCTTCAATTGCATTGATCTGCTCCTGGACAGCTTGCCGCAATTGTTTAGGAACGGAGTGCAAACCGTAATCCAAATAGCTCACTTGCGCGCTATCCGGGGTGCTAACAATCCCCTCAAACACCTTGCATGCCAGAAAAACAACTGGCTTGCTGTTCATACCGGTTTTATCTCTCACGCAGGTAATTATACTGGAGATAAAGTAGTACAATAGCCGGGATTTTCCAAATCTTGATGATCCAAGAAAATGAACCAACCGATCCTCTCCCAACCCCATCCCTTCCAGACCCGGCCAGACCGCACCCTGGTAGCCCTTTCAGTTCCGGTGATGCTCTCATTCACCGCCGAACCGGTTACCGCCCTGGTGGATACCGCCTTCATCGCCTCACTCGGGGTAGCGCCATTGGCCGCTGTCGGCGTTGGGGCTACCGCACTCTCCAGCCTTTTATGGGTGTTCAATTTCCTCGGGGTCAGCACACAGACCGAAGTTGCCCAGGCTTTCGGCAAGCAGAAAACGGGGGAGACAAAAAAAATCATCAGCCTGGCCTTCCTGTTGGCGGGTTTCTTCGGACTGGCGCTGATCCTATTGATCTGGCCGTCTGCCGCCTGGGTGGCAGAACTGCTTGGCGGGCAGGGCACCGTACAGGATCTCGCCAGCATTTACATGCGCATCCGAATCTTCGGGATTCCTGGCTTGCTGATCATGTCGGTTTCATTTGGCGCCATGCGCGGCATCCAGGATATGCGCACACCGCTGTGGATTGCCCTGGCAATCAACCTGCTCAACCTGGTTTTAGATTGGGTGCTGATCTTTGGCATCGGCCCTTTCCCGGCAATGGGCGTGGCTGGCTCGGCTTTGGCCAGCACCATCAGTCAATCGGCTGGTGCCATCGCAGGGCTCACCGTAATGGCATCCCGCACAGGCCTTACCCGTCAATTCCTTCTTAGCGATGCGCTCGGTCTGATCCGGGTCGGGGGAGACCTCTTCCTGCGAACGGGTGTATTAAATATCTTCCTGCTGTACACCACCCGGGCCGCCAACCAGATCGGTGCAGATGCAGGAGCCGCCCACCAGGTTATCCGGCAGGTATATATCTTCACCGCCCTTGCAATGGACGCGTTTGCCTCCACAGTGCAGTCACTGGTGGGTTATTACTATGGACAGAACGCCTTATCCTGGGCCAGGAAGGCTGCCTGGGTAGGGGTTCGCTGGAGCCTGGCAACCGGTGCCGGGCTTGGGCTGCTGATGTGGCTGGGGCACGGCTTGGTGATCGATTGGCTGGTTCCAGCATCTTCATTGAGCGCCTTTTTGCCTGCCTGGGCAATCTCGGCTGCCAGCCAGCCGCTTAATTCACTCGCCTTTCTCACCGATGGCGCTCACATGGGTACAGGAGACTATCACTTCCTACGTAACGCCATGATCGCCGCCACCCTCCTGGGGGTTGGCGCCGTCTGGCTGAGCGGCTCATCTCCCCGTGCAGGGCTTAGCTGGATCTGGGTCTCCACTGCACTCTGGGTGCTGGTGCGCGCCGGGTTTGGTCTCCTGCGCATCTGGCCGGGGATCGGCAAGAGCGACTTTCAAAACCAGCAGAGTTGAACCTTGGTACTAATAGGTCAAAAAAATCTGCGCAATTTATGCTAAATTAAAACCACCCCTTCCACTTATCAATCGGTAGAGATAAAAATGGATCCAAAAGAAGCCGAAACCCAGAAAAAGATAAAAATATTGGCTGTTTACATTAGAAAGCAGCTGGCTGCTGGTGTTGCCCCGCAGGAACTCTACAAAGATCTGATCACCCGGAAGGTGCCGCATAAGCTTGCAGTCAAGATGATCAATCAAAGCCTGGCGCAGGCGGATAGAACCGCCAGCCAGTCAACTGCCCAACCGGAAGCACAAACCGCCCGCCTGGAAGAGCTGCGCACCTTAATAAATACGCAAGCAGATGCAGGCAAAACTGTGAATGAAATCCGCAACCAGCTTGTCGAAAAGAAAGTCGCGCCAGAGGAGGCTGCTGTTCTAATTCTTGAGGTAACCGGGTTGGCTGTTCAACCACTCAACGACAGGCCGCACGTTTCTCCTTTCCTGCCGAATGGAAGCTCCCCGGCCGTAATCCCTGCACTCGAAAACCAGAAAGAAATGCAGGCATATATTCACACGCAGCTTTCTGCCGGTGTGGGATTGAAGGTTTTGGTAGACGCTTTAATCCAGCACGGCATGGATCGCAATCAAGCCATTAATCTGGTGATGGATCTCAACCAGAAGCGGGAAGCGGAACTGCGTGAAACCGCCCCTAGCCCGGCTGGCGAACTG